>DAOLZR010000001.1:0-25314 GCA_035426405.1 Minisyncoccota bacterium
ATTAAAACAATTCAGGATAATCAGTTTCAAAGTCCACTTACAGAAAGTTGGCTTGGAATTACAGCCGAGGCAGTTGATGCACAGACTGTGAAAATTACTTTGCAGCGACCTTTTTCTGGATTCCTAGATGCAGCTACTGTTGGTATTTTACCCGCACATATCTGGGGAACCCTTACTGTTGATGAATTTCTTGCAAGTAAATACAACACATTTCCAATTGGAACAGGTCCGTATAAGGTCAACAATGTTTCAAGAGATAAAAACGGTTTAGCAAACGAATATAATATGAGTGTTTTTACACGATTCGCATTAGGTAAAGCCCTTATTAATCATATAAGTATTGTACTGTATCCGAATGAGCAAGAACTATTGAATGGTTATGAATCTGGAGACTTTGATATGCTCGCAAATATCCGACCATACGAGATGAGTAAAAAAAATACTAATTATCGGATCACAGATGAATTACCTCGAATGTTTGGATTATTTTTAAATACCGAGAAGAATGAACTATTTAAAGACACAGTACTCCGAGATATAATTAACGATACTATTAATGTAGATGAAATCATAAAAAGTGTTTTCCAAGGTTACGCTACACCTATCAGTCACCCATTATCTGAAGTTTCAGAGCATTCAGCAAAGAATTCAATCAATCTGGCGGAATCAGTAAAACGACTAGATACTGCGGGTTGGAAATTGAATCCTGAAACAGGAATTCGTTCTAAATCTGGAAAAGTACTGAGTTTTAATATAAGCACCGCTGATACAGCAGAGCTAAAATACACAGCACAGATTATTCAAAAACAATTAAGAGAAGTCGGTATCGAAACTGAACTACAAGTATTTCAATTAAACGATCTTGAAAATTCTGTTATCAAGAAGCGTTCATTTGATGCATTATTATTTGGACAATTCATTCGAAATGATGCTGATCTGTATGCGTTTTGGCATAGTAGTCAAAAAGATTCAGGTGGGTTAAATATCACTGGATATTCAAATAAGAACCTTGATTCGATGATTGAAAAGTTATTTGGAACTACTGATGAAACTACTCGAATACAGACTCTTACCACTATAAAGAATGAACTTTCTGGAGCGCCTGTTATTTGGCTCTATCGACCAGATTTCATTTATGCATTACGCCGTCCGGTATACGGAATACACCTTGCCAACCTTATTAGTAAACACGATCGATTTGCAACTATCCATCAATGGTATCTGCAAACTGATACGGTTTGGAAATTATTTAACAAATAAATAAATAATTTCTCACAACAATTAAACATATTATAATTTATGAACACTCAAACACAATCTAATACTCCAAGCGAAACATCGACCCGACCAAACGCAGGTTATCAACCGCGACATGGTGGGCACACATCTTCTCCTCGAGGTAATAATTATCCGCCAAAACGGACTTTGGATCAGTCACTTGAAATGTTGGCTCATTCGACGACTATTCAAAAAACAAACCCATCATCTGGACCTGGCCCTGCGCCAAGAGGTAATTTCCGCAATAATGACCGACGGTCTCGATTTAATGATCGTGGACCGCGTAATTTTGGACCAAGTAATCAGCAAAATGAATCTCGGTACGAGAAAAAACCAGATGTTATTCCACCGCTTGCACCAGGCGATATTCGTATCATCCCATTGGGTGGAGTAGAAGAAATTACAAAAAACATGACGATGATCGAATATCGCGATCAGATTGTTATTATTGATGCCGGAATACAAATGGGAGACAGTGGCCCTGGTATTCAAACAACTATCCCAGACACAGGATATCTAGAAGAACGAAAACACATGATTAAAGCAATGGTGATTACTCATGGTCACTTGGACCACATTGGAGCCATTCCTTTTGTTATGGAGAAAATTGGAAATCCGCCTATTTATACTCGTGAATTTGGTGCAATTTTAATTAATAAACGCCAAGAAGAATATCCACATCTTCCACCTTTAGATATTCGTATCGTAGAAAAAGATGAAGGAGCTGTGAGACTTTCTGAGGATTTAAAAGTGCGATTCTTTGGACTAACTCATAGTATTCCAGACTCGACTGGTGTCATTATTGAAACACCACATGGAGACATCGTTTCAACAGGTGATGTTCGTGTAGAAAATATTGAAGGCGTTCCAGTTGATCACGAAGTTGAACAATATAAATTCTTTAAAGATCGAAATGTTCTCTTAATGACAATGGACTCGACTGGAATCCCAACACCAGGATGGTCACTAGCCGAATCAATTGTTATTAAAACGGTTGATAAATTGATCGGAGATACAAAAGGACGACTATTGATTGCAGCTTTTGCTTCCCAAGTAGAACGATTGATCCAATTTATGGAAAGCGCAAAACGATATGGACGATATGTTGTCGTAGAAGGACGATCAATGAAAACAAACATTGCTATCGTAAAACACTTAAACCTTACTAACTTGGACCATGTTATTCCTGTAGAAGACATGCATAAATATCCACCTAACAAGATTTTAATTCTTGCTACTGGTGCTCAAGGTGAACAGTATTCGTTACTTGATCGAGTTTCAAACGGAACACATAAATACTTGAAATTAACAGAACACGATACAATTATTTTCTCTGCATCTGTTGTTCCTGGAAATGATCGTATTGTAGACGCCTTGAAAGATCGTATCTATCGATTAAATCCAAAGGTTATCACTTATGCCGATACACAAGTTCACTCATCTGGACACGGTCGTCGAGCAGAACTTGAATGGGTACATACTCAAATCAACTATAAATTCTTTATGCCGATTCACGGTAATCATTACCGCTTGAAAATGCACCGAGATGTTGTACTTGCATTAAAACCTGAAAAAACTATTGATGATATTATCGTTCCAGATAATGGAACCATCGTTGAAATTCGTGAGAACGGGACTAAGTTAGTGAAATTGGATGTACGCGCTTCGCATGATCGAATCGTAATGGATGGTAACTATATTGGTATCGCCCATGAAGTAGTATTGCGAGATCGTAAAGTAATGAACGAAGAAGGTATCTTTACTGTAATTGTGGCACTAGATCAGCGAACTCATGCATTGAAAAAATCACCTGATATTAGTTCGCGAGGATTCGTCTATTTACGAGACAATCAAGAATTACTCCATAAAGTTCGAGGACTTGCTAAAAAAATTGTCGAGACAGAAACCGAAGGCGGTCGTCAATTAGACATCAGCAATCTGAAAGACTTGTTGTCAGATAAAATTCAAAAGTTTTTATTCCAAAAAACTGGGAAAAAACCAATTGTTACAGCAGTTATTATTGCATTGTAATAAACAAAAGAACTCCGATTGGAGTTCTTTTGTTTTAATCAAGGTATAACAAACAAGATGAGTTGTAATTTTATTCGCCTCCGTGCCTGATATTCGTTCTTTACGGATGTGACATTCATACTCGGCTTCATAAAATTACAACTCATCTTGTTTGTTAAAACGGTTTACAAAGCAAGGCATGTGGAAATTATTATTTATTTTTCTTGTCTGCGTGCCTGATATTCGTACTTAACGCAGGTGACATTCATACTCGACAGCGCAAAATATACAGATTATTTCTTTGAATACTTATACATGAAAAATAAAGAGAATGTGTTATAATTTATAAATATGAAATCTGGTTTAAAATTATTATATGTTATTGGATTTATTTTCTCCCTGCATACAGCACTCATAATGTATAGCAACTCCTCGTTCTTGAATCAATTTATTCCTGAATCGTATATGGGATTGTTGTATTCTGCAGGATCGTTACTTGCGATTTTTGGACTCGTTATGATTCCAAAATCAATTTCAAAATTTGGATCCAGAGTTACTATGTTTGTTTTACTACTTGCAACTATCGCCGTATGTATCATCAATATCGTTGCAATGAGTCCAATTACAATTGCAATTGCATTTTGTTTCTTATTTGCAATGAATGTCATGTTTTTTCTTACTAACGATATTCTAATTGATCAACTTGGGAACAACGCATCAATGGGATCAATCCGTGGAAAATACCTCACAGTGTTAAACACGGGATATGTATTAGCACCACTTGCAACAGGTTATATATTAGCGCGTATTGGGTTTCCAGCCTTATATACTGTCGCAGCAATACTATTAATTCCCCTGGTTTGGCTCGCATTTTTTGTCCCATTATCGCCCCAGGTTCACGAATCTAAAATAAATATTTTCACATCACTTCGAAAATTATGGAAAACGCCCGACATTCGAAATATTATGTTTGCAAATTTTATCTTGCAATTCTTTTATGCATGGATGGTAATTTATACACCAATTTATTTACATACAGAAATCGGAATTCCGTGGGACAGTATTGGAACCATGTTTTCAATTATGTTATTTGCCTTTGTATTAACCCAAATTCCACTTGGAAAACTTGCAGATAAAGTATTAGGTGAAAAGGAGTTATTATTTGTAGGCTTTATTGTTATGAGCGCAAGTACTATTGCATTATACGCTCTACCTTATTTTACTCTTCCCTTGCTTGCCTTGATTCTATTTATCACAAGACTTGGTGCCAGTTGCGTAGAAGTTATGACCGAGACTTATTTCTTTAAAAAAGTTTCACCATCTGAAACTGGTATTATTAGTATTTTCCGAAATACTTATCCAATTTCATATATTATTGCGCCCATTATTGGATCCGGAATTATTGCTCTTGGTTCGACAAAACATTTGTTTTTAGTGCTCGGAATTATTTGTCTAGCAGGACTATTCTTTATAGTTCCCATTCGCGATACATTATAATCTATGGAAAAATTATATAAACAGTCTTTAATAATAAAAATCATTGCCGTTGTTACGATGATTATTGATCATGTAGGCGCGCTCTTTTTCCCACAGATATTGTTGCTTCGAATTATTGGACGACTCAGTTTTCCATTGTTTGGATTGTTAGTCGCAGAAGGATTTGATAAAACGCATAACAAGAAAAAGTACCTGTTTCGAATGTTTTGTTTTTTTCTAGTCTCGCAAATTCCCTATTATCTGACATTTCATGATGGTCAGCTGAATATATTTGTAACACTTTCCATTGGATTATCTACGATCTGGATTCTGACCGAGAAAAAATTAGAATTATTCTTTAAGGTATTATTCACTGCTTGCTTGTTGTTTATCGCATTTATATTACCCATCAATTATGGACTTGCCGGTGTTATTTCCATCATTTCTTTTTATTTCTTAAAGAATTCACCTTGGAAATTATCTATCGCACAAATTGTTATTTGGTCAGTGTATATTGGGTTTTCAATCTTGAATGGAATGTTTGATAATGAACTCATCAATTATAAAAACGAGATTACTCAACTAGTTGCAGTCCTGGCAATTCCAATTATTTATTTAATTAAGAAATATAGCATAACCACGGAGTATTTCTTGATTTCACGAACAAAAAAATATCTTGTTCAATATGGATTTTATTTATTTTACCCTGTGCATTTATTATTACTCTTTGTACTGACCTTATTAATACAATAAAACCACTTCATTCCCCAGAATGAAGTGGTTTTATTTTTTATATCTTCTTTTCATCAACAATCTGTCCGTCAGACAAATAAATTACTCGATTACAATATCTCGTATATTCAGGCTCATGGGTAACCATAATAATTGTTTGGCCTTGGTTGTGCAAATCTCTAAACACATCCATTACTGACTCACTAGACACATTATCAAGGTTTGCTGTTGGTTCATCTGCAAATAGAATCTTTGGCTTGTGAGCTACGGCTCTCGCAATCGATACGCGCTGCTGCTCACCTCCTGACATCTGACTTGGTAAATTGTTTTCTCGATGTGATAATCCAATCTGCGCAAGTGATGCACGGGCAATTTCTGTCGCTTCATCATCTGATTTTCCTTGCATTAATAAGGGAACAATCACATTTTCAATTGCAGTAAGTTCTGGAACTAATGCATAGTCTTGGAATATATAACCAAGATTTTCTAAACGAAATCGTGTGCGATCATCGTGATTCAAACTTGTTGCATTTATATCATCAATAATAATATCACCTGATGTTGGATGATCCAGTAATCCAAGTTGGTACATGAATGTAGATTTTCCCGCACCGGATTTTCCCATGATTGCAATGAATTCACCTTGTTCAATTTGTAATGAAACATCCTTTAAAACCCGTGTTTCCACAGATCCGTTTTTGAATGTTTTTACGATGTGTTGTGCTTTTATCATAAGTTTTATTATCGTCCCAAAATACTATCTAAAGTATTCTTCTTTACAATCATGCGTGCTGGAATATATCCTGCAAATAATGTAACGATTAACAATAAGAAGAATCGAATCATGGTTCCGCCAATTGGAGCCGACAGAATTCCATCAGAGAACGGGAAATCAAGTGGGTGCGCATTAAGTAACGGGACAAATACAGTATAAATTAAAAGCATTCCAAGGCCTGCACCAATTACTGCATATACAAATGATTGCAGCACATACGAAAATTCAATTGCACCTGATGTAACACCAATTCCTTTTAAGATTCCAATGTATTTTCGTCTTGTTACTGCGTTAATAAAGATAACAATAAAAATAGTGATTGACGCAACCACAATTCCAATAAACCCGATTACATTTCCAAGTAGACCGAACGCAAGCTTGATCTGATTCAAGAAATCTGGGATTGCTTCGGTTGCCGTTTGAATTAATCCAAATCGATCAAATCCATAATTCACTAATGTTGATTTTAATGCATCATCCGTGATACTTCCGTCTGTTGCGATTGCAATTTCATCCGCATTCAGACTTGGTCGTTCTACAAATTGTAAGAAGTCTTGTTTTGTAATAAATGCCCGAAAGGAAACCTCGCCTACTTTTGATTTCACAATTCCTTTTACAATAAACTCTTTTGTTTTTCCATTTGATGTCACTTTTACACGGTCACCTGGATATACTCCGTCAAGCGAGCCAAATCCATCGCCAAACGCACTTGAGAACCGACGGAGTAGTGTTGATCCCATTAATATATAACCACTTTCGTTGGGGTCAAGGTATTCACCTTCTAACACATACTTTGAAAGATTTGTTAAATCATCTTCCTGTTTAACATCTATTCCAAGTAATGATGAGCCTACCGTATCGCGTTCTGTATTAAAATCTCGTCGTGTTAAATAGTTTGCTTCAAATTGTGCACCAGTGCTATATCGCTCATTCCATTTTGTTACACCAGGAATCGTTGGAATAGTGGCCAAAATATTTTGAGTATTTTCAATATATGGGTCGCCTGATAATTTTGTTAAAATTACATTACCAGTATATTGTTTACGATTGGCAATATTTCCTCCATCTATTAACCCAACTAAAATCCCTGAAACAACCACCATATTCAAGAATGTTAACATCATAATAAATACGATCAAAAGCGTCGTCCAAATGTTGGCACGGCGCAATTGTCGCGTTCCCAGGAATGTTCCTACTTTGATTGTGGTAAGAAAATTTTGCATGATAATACTATTTTGGAACTATTTCTGAAACAATATCGCCCGCTGATAATCCTGAGATAATTTCAGTCATACCATCTGAACCTCTAATTCCCTGTTTAATTTCGCGTTCTACGATTTTATTTTCAGCATTCACAACTTCAACAAAATATTTTCGAGCGACCTTGTCTTCGCGAATATAACTACCCGGAATTGCAAGAACTCCATTTTTCTCACCAATTTTAATAGTTACGGTTGCCGTCATTCCAGAACGAATTCGAGAATCTTTGTCGGTAAACAATACGGTTCCTTCGTATACTGGTACACCATCTACAATTGTTTCTGCAGGGTTAATTGTTGTCAGTGTTCCTAAAAAGTTTACATCTGGACCATATGCATCCAGATTAATCGACACCGGAGTATTTGCAGAAACTCGCGCAACATCAATTTCAGGAATTTTTATAATAACCTTATATTGATCTGTCGCAAGCATTGAAACTCCAGGCGAAGTATCTTTCGAAATACCAATTGTTGATTCTCCAGTCTTTAGTCCTACAGATGAAACTGTTCCAGCAAAAGGAGCGACAATCTTTCGTCGAGTAAGTGCTGATGAAATTTGATTGATTGTTGCTTGTGCTTGATCTATTCGAGCATTTAATAATACTGATTCGTTACTACCTTCGTTTCCAACCGCAACATTTCTTGACGCGACAGCTGTATCGTAGGCACTTTTTAATCCAGCGTAAGCTGATGAACGATCATTAGGAACTGGAATAATCCATTTTGTATATAAATAATCTGAAGATGCTGGAAATTGGATATATAATCCTTTTGTACCAAGAACAACCCGATTATCAATTGTCAGTTGTGTTGTTCCAGATTCAAGTCCTGAAAATTGGACCGATGCTCCTGTTGATGCATTTGAAGGATATACATTCAAATAATACGCACCATTACTATCACCTTGATATGATCCATATACTGTTGGTGCAACCTGGGGCGCAAAAACATTATCAGGATATGCTTCTAGGCTTCCATATAATGCTCGTTTTGCAGTTTCTACACGAGAATCTTGTTCTCGACTAACTGTGTTTATATTTGCACGCGCAATAACTAACTCTGCGCGAGCACTTTTTAACTGAGCAAGTAAGTCACCCATTTCAAGCTCGGCTAATACTTGACTCTGCTTTACTTGTTGACCTTCGGTTACAAATACTCGACTAACGCGACCTGAGTCTGCAAATCCAAGATCTACTGAACTAATTGATTCTGTTCGTCCTGAAAGAACTACTTGATCGATGATGTTTTGAGTTGAAACTGTATATGGATTAACTGGCATTCCAGATTTTGAACCACCAAGAATAATTAATAAAATTATTATTGCAATAATAACCCCTAAAATGGTTTTTTTACGATGATTCTTCCATGCAGATTTAGATGTTTCTACTACAGTAGTTTTACCTTGAATACTCGTTGTTTTCGCTTTTTTAAGACCGTCTTCCGCCCATTGTCGTAATGTTTTCATATGGTGGTTATTATACATAATTTGAGAGTTTTGTGAATTATAAAAACACTCTTTGAAGGAGTACTTTTAATTCACACTTGCCACTATTACCGCAAGAATTACTCTTATTGAACTGTCCATCCACCGTCAACATATAAGATTGATCCCGTTGTATACTTTGATTCATCTGACGCTAGGTACAGCGCAGCATACGCAATATCATTTGGTTCACCCATATAGCCAAGTGGTGTTGCAGTATTAATCATTCTAAGTTCTTGCGCATCTTTCTGAATACCTTCAGTCATAGCAGTAACAATAAAGCCAGGAGCAATTGCATTGACTCGTATTCCCTGTTTTGCTAAATCAATCGCGGCTGACTTTGTTAACTGATTAATTCCCCCTTTTGCTGCAGAATACGCAGAGGTTTCCGGAAATCCAACAATCCCCAGTATTGACGATGTGTTAACGATTGACCCCTTTATTGAATGTTGTTGCATATATCTAGATGCACTACGAACTCCGTACATAACCCCTGACAAATTTGTTGCAATAACTGTATCCCATAACTCGTCAGTCATATCTGTAATGGGCGCAGTTAATCCTACCCCAGCATTATTGACCATAATATCTAAACTCCCGAAATGTTCAGCTGTCTTTTTAATAAGCTGATCAACTTGAGCAGGATCTGTTACATCACACTGCACATAAATTGCGTTATCACCATACGACAAGACATTAAATTCATCAGCGCGCCCAGAAAACACAACACGAGCGCCCTCGTTCAAAAACATTGTTGCAATTGCAAGTCCGATTCCTGATGTTGATCCAGTAACAATGGCAACCTTATTCTGTAGTCTCATATATTTAATTATATCACAATAAAAAACCGGCTACAGCCGATTATTATGATTCTGATCTCATTGCTATATAAATCAATATAAGTGCATATATTAAATGCTCGTCCACAAACGGGTTATTTGCAGGCCATAATAATGCAAGATACATCAACATCAACATTACAGCGCCGGCTGCTGCCCCCCATTTTACCAAACGATTTGTCATTAATGTTACTCCGATGAATAGTAATCCAATCATAAACAACCAATCAACTATCACTAATCCTGACAGTCCATTAAAAAAACTTGCGAGCGGTCCCTGTACTGCGTTTGATAAAAACCCTGTAGTTGGAGAACCTCCATGTATCCACGCATTTGTAGATTTTGTTGCAAAACCTAATCCAAATGTTTTATCTAAAAATGCCCATAGAAAAACAAAGCCTAGTAAAATTCTTGATAATGATAATACTGCTCCACTTGAAATTAATTTTTTCATATTATTAGTATACTCCTGTTGAAATAACAATACAATTATTTTCTCTTTGCTATATTTCTCATTGTGTATACATATAACGACTCAACTTTCGTTCTGGCCCAAGGTGTTTTACGCAAAAATACTAAACTTGATTTTATATTTGGATCAACATTGAAACAATTTATACGAATTTTTTCTCCGAGTAATTCCCACCCATAATGATCTACTAGAAATTCAAGTATTGATTCAAGTGTTTTATTTTGAAGTGGATTATTTGACGATACCTGTGTAATCATAATTAATAAATAATTATCTATTCATCCAAGTAATTGTAATTTGCAGCACGGTAGCAAAGCAAACCCACAGCAAATAAGGAATATTTGCATAGGTTACAAATCTTGCGTATGGAAAGATTGCAATCAATGCCCAAATTAGCGTACCCAATACCAATAGTATATCAATTGCTGCCAAGTAGTTATTTTGCAGACCAAACTGTAACGGTGTGAATAATGCATTAAAGATTATATTTAGTATAAATGGCAATAGAACAATAGAAGGGATTTTTTTTGTAAAGAAAAGATATCCAACATAACCATAGGTTCCAGCAATTATCACATAAAGAACACTCCATACTGGGCCGAACAACCACGATGGTGGAGCCCATGTCGGCCTTATTAAAGTCTGATACCACATATAAGATTTCATCATAACACTAGTATATCACACTATATAGATATGATATGCTTACATTATGAACATTATTCGCATAAAAGCTTTTCCAAGTAGTAAGAAAGCACATATCGAAGAAACTGCCGAGAAAGTACTTCGAGTATTTGTTTGCGAAGACCCAAAAGACAATAGAGCAAACAAGGCGGTAGTCCGAGCTGTTTCGGGATATTATACAATCCCAGAAAATAAACTGCGTATTATTTCAGGACACCATGGATTAAATAAAATGATTCAAATTTTGGAATAAAAAGAAGAGATTAATATTGTATTAATCTCTTACTTTTGTTTACCGAGCCGTAAACACGATTTTTCTTTTTTCTTTGTCAGCATACAATCTTCGTAGATTTAAATAATTTAAATCGGGAGAAATAAGTGCATTTTTATGCCTTTTTAAATATTTCCAATCTAGCTCATATCCACTATCAGAAAATAATGCATATAATGCAAATCCAGAATCATAAGACATAGTAGCCATCGTCCAAAGGTTTGGGTCTTCAACATGAAAAGAATAATCAAGTTTACCTTCTGAATTTTCAAATAGAGTAATCCCGCATCCGTTCATTAAACAAACCTTTCGAAAAACTGCATATGAGTCGCGTTCGGTATCAAACTCTTGTTGATACAGAAACAAATGAGGCGTGAATCCAAAATCAGAAGGTGGAATAAGTCTTTCGCAAGTTGATTTCCAGTACTCTTTTCTTGAACTACCAATAATCATAAACGAATCATTTATTTGTGGTCTACCTTTCTTGGCACATTCTGGACAGTAGGCTGATCTGCAAAAAGAACTCGGAAACTCAAATTTGTTTAATAAGAATCCCATAATGTTGTAATTTATGAAAGATTACCATATTCCAATCAAAACAAAAACCCTTATCCCGCAGGATGACCTACTGGGTTAAGGGTTTTGTTCATCAATTATGATTTCTTTGCTCGCGCTCGTAATGATTCTTGGAGAATCTGTTTTCGTAATCGAACAGATTTTGGAGTGATTTCCAAATATTCATCAAGGTTCATTAATTCAAGTCCGCGTTCAATTGTAATTTCAATTGGTGGAATCAATGTAATTGTTTCATCAGTTCCAGACGCACGCATGTTGGTAAGCTGTTTTCCTTTTGTAGGGTTTACAGCCATTTCATCACCTTTTGATGTGTTTCCGATAACCATACCTTCGTACACTTCAACATTGGGACTGATGTACAAAACTCCACGGTCTTGTAAGTTTCCAAGTGAGAATGCAAGAACTTTTCCTGTTTCCATAGTTGTCATAGAACCAGTTAGTCGTTTTTGGATTGCTCCAGCGTATGGACGGAATTCCAGGAATCGTGTTGCCATAATTCCCTGTCCTCGCGTATCAATCATAAACTGTCCTCGGTAACCAAAGATTCCACGAGTTGGCCCTTCAAATACCATACGAACTGAACTTTCATGCATTTTCATGTCTTTCATGATAAATCCACGCATTCCCAATTTTTCAATTACCAATCCTTGTGCCTCTGAAGGAACATCGATTGTAACTTCTTCAAATGGTTCTGTTTTCACACCATCAACTTCTTTAAAGATTACCTGAGGTTGTGACACTTGAATTTCATATCCTTCGCGTCGCATTGTTTCAAGCAATACCGCGATGTGCATTTCTCCTCGTCCGTATACCTTGAAACCTTCGATTGTTCGTTCTGAACTTGGTGCAAAATCTACCCGAAGCCCAACGTTTACTTCAAGTTCTCGTTCTAGTCGTTCACGAATTTGTCGAGTCGTTACGAATTTTCCTTCGCGTCCTGCAAACGGTGAGTTGTTTACAAGGAAATCAAGTACGATTGTAGGTTCATCAATAGTAATAGCTGGAAGCGGATCAACAGTTGCATCGGTTGCGATTGTTTCTCCGATAAAGATATCTGCAATTCCGGCAATCATTACAATGTCGCCAGCTACTGCTGTATCAACTTCTTTTTTCTGAGTTCCCTCAAATGTGAATAATTTTGTAATTTTTCCATTTCGAGTTTCACCATCAGGTTTTCGAATAACAACATTCTGCCCGTTTTTTACAATACCTTCGAATACACGACCCACAGCCATACGACCAAGGAAGTTATCATAGGCCAAGTTGAATGCCTGCATTCGGAAAGTTTTTGTAGTATCGTTTGCAGCTGGTGGAACTTTTTCGATGATTGTATCGAATAATGGTTCCAAATTTACAAGCTCGTCTTCCATTGTTCGTTTTGCTGTTCCATCTCGTCCAATGGCATACACAGTTGTGAAATCTAATTGTTCGTCGTTAGCGCCAAGTTCCATGAATAATTCGAATACTTCATCATGTGCTCGTGCAGGATCTGCTCCTGGCTTATCGATCTTGTTCAAAACCAAAATAGGCTTCAGTCCAAGTTCAAGAGATTTTTTAAGTACGAAGCGAGTCTGAGGCATTGGTCCTTCTTGTGCATCCACAACTAATAATACCGAGTCAATTGACCGCAGTACGCGTTCTACCTCTGATCCAAAGTCGGCGTGACCTGGTGTGTCCACGATATTGATCTTTGTCTTGTTTCCGGTAAGTTTTGATGTGTAAAACACAGATGTGTTTTTTGCATAAATGGTGATACCACGCTCTTGTTCAAGTGCGTTTGAGTCCATTGACACACCTTCCTCACGCATACCACACTGTTCCAACATTTCGTCGGTTAAAGTAGTTTTTCCGTGGTCTACATGGGCAATAATTGCAATGTTTCGAATTTCCATAATAAATTAGATGATATAAATAATACTGGCTTACAGTACAGGAAAAAGGGTGTTTTGTAAAGGTCATATGAAAAACCCCGAGAAAATTCTCGGAGTTTAAATTATCATATATTTAATTGTGCTAACCGGCCAATGTTACATCAATTGCTTTCCATGGGAGTGTCTGACCGGCAAACGGTGTGACAGCTCCATAATAATTCTCTTTCACAAAATTTGGTTCACGCACAATTGCAATACGCTTGTAAATCTTTTTCGGCTTTATTCCATAAACTCCCAATCCAATATCACTTGCGAATCGTTGGAATTCAGATAAAAAACCAGGTTCTGTTTTATCGAAAGCTAAAAATTGCATAAAATACATTTCTAAACTGATCGGGCTTGTGAACACGCCGCATGCACATCCTTCAATGTATTTTCTATCAGGCGTATGAAATGCTGTGTCGTCGCCTAGAAAGACTTTATTAACTTTCTTTTTATATTGCGAATAAAGTAATCTGCGAACTGCATTTAAATCTTCTTCTGGTTTTAATACAGGCATACATACCATTGATGGATATAGTGCCATTTTACTTTCGATCTCATAAAAATCATCTTTTATTCTTGCTTTATGAAAAATGACATCATTAGTAAACAACATATGATGTGGTGTTATTGTCGCAAAAACATTGTCATATGATGCTACAAATTCACAACCAGTTCGTGTTGAAATATGCTCTGCAACAACTGGTCCTGTATACCACTTCATCAAGTGTTCACCGGTACTTTGATAGAAAGCCGGCTCTCTTTTATCGCGATGAATACATGCACCACTTTGATACTCAGGAGTTTCTCCGTGGATACTAAATACAACACCAAGATCCGACATACATTCTAATTGCTTACGCACCGATTCTAATTCGGCTAATCCGTTTTCACTATTAGTGGTTCCGCCCTTTGGGTAAAATTTTACATTGCCAATTAATCCTTCGTTTTTTGCTTTTCTTATATCAGAAACAGAAAGTGTAGGATTTAAATAAAATGAAAATATTGGTAAAAATGATTCATTATTTCCAGATATTTCCATAATGTGATCACGATACCAAAGTAACTTATCAATAGATGTAATACCCATTTTATCGTCACCGATTTCTGAAACCATAACATTCGGCATTATCTGTTGTACCCAAAATTGCTGCTTCATATATGGAATAATCCATTGTGCCTCCTGGTCACGCCTTGCGTGTCCATGGAAATTTGTAGGATTATTCAAAACGAAAAGAATATCATCTTCTGTTATCTGTAATCCATGCTGTCTTTGTAAAAAATCTAAAATTACTGTCTTGTTCATTGTTAATAATTTTTATATGAAAAAATATTTTTTCCATGATTAATTAATGATTGCATACGCCATGGACGCGTAATTGCAACCGACCCCAGGGCAATAGCTTTTACACAGCGGAATTTTGATAGACGAGTAATATTATCTTTCGTCATAATTCCGCCACCAGCGATAATAGTTACATTAGGATCGACACGATCCATTTCCTTTAACCAATCTACTAAAACAGGAAATAATGGCTGTCCAGATAATCCGCCTTGGAAATTTGTTCCGAAGATTCTGGCGAGTGGCGATCCATTTCTAAAGAATTTCTTCCACTGCACTTGTTCCGGTAATTTTCCAAACGCGAGCGTATTGCCCATGCATATTGCATCGCAATGTTTTTGTAATTGACTTACCACTTGCTGACTAATTGTCAAATCTAATTTAAAGATCAGTGGAGTGTCAGGCATTAGTATTTTAAATACTTTTGCAAGTGCAATCCATTCTTCAAGCGCTTCTGTCTGTGCATGACCCGTATTAGGGCATGACACATTCATTTGAACACCATACGCATGTTTTATTGGCGGAAGATGATACAGCATCCATTCACAAAATTGTTTCACTTCTGCAATCTTTCCTTGCAATATTGACTCCATTGGCATAAAGGAAATTTGAAAAGGTTCTGTGCGCTTTTGCCACTTATTCAAACCTATCAGAAAAATGGTACCGGGTGTTGGAATACCCATAGCATTAAGTACATAACCTTGTATGATAGATTTCAAACTAAACCAAATTGATTTTGGAAACCATTGTTTTAATTTGTAACCCACAAGTGCGGTTTGTGATTTTTCCGGATAAATTCGTGCGTGTAAACTTGTTGTTTTTGCAACAAATGTCATCCCAGAAAACGAAAATCCAAATATGAATTTTAATAATTTATGATGAGGATATTCGTCACCTTCACCAAAGAATCCTTGAATACCTGATTGACCAAAGACATGTCCAAAATTAATGTTTTTTAATTTCATGTGATTTCAATTTAAATTGTTATTGTAAATGTACTGTTTTTATTTTAAAAATGATTTAAAAATTTGTCATTATAATAAATATTTTTACAGAAAAGTCAATATCACCATAAGTCAATAGGTTTTTCTCGTTTAATTTCATGGTATAATCATCCTGTAATACACTATACTAATAACCATGACTTTAAATCCGTTTAAAAAGCCAGTTTTTCATCTTCCTTCTATTGCTCGTGGTTTTAAAATTGCGACTGGTTTTTTTGTTCTTGCAACTATTACTATTTTCATAATTCAGATTTGTTATAACAAAAAGATGAACGACCAAGTGGTGAGTAAATTTAACACAGGTATCAACCAAGAACTAATGATGTTAAAACAAAACGGAGATGAAATTGCACAAAACGAGACTCTGAAAAAGTATATTCAACAAAAAGATATATATAGAGCGCTTGGACTACTTTCCGAAGAAAGCCGTAAGCGCGGTATCACGGCAGGATTAGTAACAGACGAGAATGGTATCGTAATTACACGAATTAGAACCATATCAAAACGAGGTGATAATGTTTTCTTGAATACACCACAGGGTAGAGCTTTAGTTCGCGGAGAACATCCAGCATCATTTGAAAAAGGAAGTATTGATCCAAGTAATGTTATTATGGTGACGGGTAGACCTATCACTAACCAACAAAAATTAATCGGCTCATTAATCAATGCACATACCCTAGATAATACTTATGCCGCTAATTTTAAAACTAATTACTTGCCATTGAAAAGCGAAGTTGTTTTCTTTACAAAAGATTATGGAATATATGGCAGTAGTTTTACATCTGAACAAGATAATAATTTATTAAGATCTTATTTTAGTAATGAATCTGATTGGATAAAAAAAGTAAAACCTGATGAGGTTATTGAATTTTCTGATGGTCGCCACTATAAAGTTCATCAATTATTTTTAAAAGGATTAGAGAAAGATACTACTGGTGCACTTATTTTTATTCCAAAATATTCATTCAATGTATTCAGTTTTTCCATAGCACTGATTGCAACATTACTATTTTTTTGTTTTGCAGTAATTAGTCATATTGTACATAAAAACCAAGAAACGCGAGCCTATCATTTTTACTGGATTACTGCGCTTATTTCAATTTTTATTTTTTGTGGAATTATTATAATTTTTAAAATTTCTATAAATTATCATCAGAGACTTCGAGCACTTCCTTATGTTATATATAATTCAACGCTTCGACTTCAACCTGACTCAGGAACATTTAGTACCGAATATGAGCAAAAGATCAGTATTATAATCGATAGTGGGGGCGAGCCTATAAACACTATAGAAACAGTACTCTCTTTTGACCCTAGTAAATTAACAGTCGAAGAGGTATTAATGGAGAACTCTATCTGTGGTTATGTTGTCAAAAAAATTATCAACCCTGAGGAAGGCACTGTGTCACTTTCTTGTATTATTCCAGATCCTGGGTTCAGTAAAAAAACAGGCGTAATTGGTGAGCTATTAATTCGCCCGAAACAATCTGGATCGTTTTCACTTAAATTTTTACCTACAACGAAGATTCTTGCTAATGACGGTATAGCAACATCGGCACTGCGTATGGTGACAAATGGATCTTATCGAGCAGTCGATGAAGCAAAAAATACATCACTGTCGCTTTCCTCCCCAACCCATCCAAATACTGAACGGTGGTATAACGAAAAAGATATAACAATATTATGGAAAGGTCCTACAGAAATAAATTATCAATTAAAATCAAAAGATGGTCTTGTCATTACTGAAGGAACTACGCGTAAAAATAATTTTAATATAACTGTACCAAAAGATGGGACATATGTATTTTGGGCACAGGCAAATCAAAAAGATATTACTAGTATGGAAATGCCTCAGGAGTATATGTTAAATATAGACAGTACAAGTCCTGAACAGATTGCACTGAACGCAAGCGAAGAACGAGTTCATAAAAATGATGTTGTACGATTTGTTTCAAGCGGATCGGACAGTACAAGTGGCTTACAAGATAATTATTATCTTAAAATTAATGACGGATTTCTATTACCTGTTGGAAAACAAGTTTTTATTCCGTTTACAAAAAAAGGTACCAATACGGTAACTCTTCGAATATTCGATAATGCTGGAAACACAACAGAAACGAAAAAAATTATTTATGTCGTTGATGATTCCCTATTCCGTCGTCTTTTTAAATAAGAAATGGTTGTCATTAAAACACCTATAATACAAATTGTGAATATAATGACTAATAACCATCTACCCCAGCCCGAATCATTTTTAGAAATACTATTACCTAATTGACCCGGCTCAATCTCTATTGACTCTAATACAATTGGCACAGAAATTGCTGTTCCTTTTCCGTCATGAATAAATAAATTTGTGTCGTTTAGGGAAAAGTTTACAGGTCCAGCTTTTTTTGCCTTAAAGATAAAGGTAACCATGTCTCCAGGCATCATGACTTCTGGAGAAAATGGATTTATAGTTCCGCGAAAACCAGTTGGAATCATGCCTGCAAAACTAATTTCAGAACTCAAATTTTTAGGAGGTTTTACCCATAGTGTATTAATCGTATGTCGTAAATCAAATGATTGGAATGAAATATTATCCGAATATTGTAATACTCCTTCGAAAGCATTAATCGGTTGATCAACTGCCGCAACAGTTAAAATAACGGAAAACTCATCTCCTACCCAGATGTTTTTTTGTGGAATATTTAATAATACAGTCGCAGCTTCACTTTTTTTATAGAAAAAAGTGAAAGCAAAAACAATTATACCAAAAATGTAAATGATTTTTTTAAATTTCATATATAATTACTCGTTCCAATAAAACGCCATAATGCTAAAATCAGCCATGGTAATTGTGCTATCACTATTTAAATCATAAGCTATTGGAAATCCTTTTTTATTATACCAAAAGGCAAGTAGTGAAAAATCAGCACTTGTTACTATTCCGTCTTTGTTTAAATCTGGTTTAAAATTTTCTACCTGGTCCGATATTACCACTGGTTGAAGTGATATATTATTTATAGTAATTGCTGTATGGTCTGTAACACGAATAGGAAGATATACTTTTGGAATTCGAATTCCATTTGGATCTACGCTTTGAATTTCAAGGGTTTGATTACCTGTTTCTACATTATTTATAGTTACTGAAAAAAATCCATTACTATCAGAGGTTGTTTCTGCTACGATAACACCGCCTATAGAAATATAAACATACGCAGATGCAGTTGTAGTTCCTGACACTGTAATAACGGTTGCAACTGAATTCCCAGTAGTATCGCTTCCGCCTGATCCACCTATACCTGGTGGAATAGTATTACTAATGACTTGAGCAGTTATTCCAATAGTCCCTGTTTGAGTAATAGCTTCTACGGATATTGTTACATGTAAATAACATAAGGTTATTACTAGAAAAGAGAGAAGATATTTATACATATCATTAATACTTTATTATAACTGCGCATTGATCTTTGCTTTTGCAATGATCGATTTATTATATGATTTTATAGCCCGAGAAAGAATAAACCACAACGCAATTAAAATAAGGATGATTACAATCATTAATTGCCAAGGAAAGACAAATACACCATACGACTCAGTCGCAGGTGTTTCTGCGGCTCCATACACAAGCGCAATTTTTGCATGATAATAACCCAGCGCAAAATGGTTCCACTGGTACGCAACATGGCCGAAAAATCCTTCAGGTTTTTCATTTATTTTTCCTGATTCTTCTTTATCCCAAACCACTTCAAATTTTCGAGTACTTCCCGGTAAGATGTTCCCTTGCCCTTCATTAGCAGAAAGTGTTTCAGCCTTTATACCAATCATACTACGCACAACAATATCACCGCGAGGCATAATGCGATCTGATCCAGTGTTTTGAAATCGGTATACAAAAGAAATAGGTAATTCTGTAAAAAATCGTTTATTATTTAGTGTATTAAAGCTTGCAATACCACCACCTTCTTTTACATCACCATTAACCCGCAATAATACCAACATTCCAACCTTTGCACCCACAGAAACTTGCCCGCTTCCAGATGAAGCCGGTGGAACAGTACTTACAAAGATCGCTGCAAAATTTCCACCCGCATCAACATCTGTTGGAGTAGTAATTGAAAATGGAATACTTTTTGATTCACCGCCTGACAAAGTTATACTTTCAGCAACATTAATCCAAGACGCAAGACCATTCTTTGAATCTACAAACGAAGGTGTTCCTGTTTCACCTTGAGATTCGAAATTTGCAACCGATGTATAAAAGGTTTTACTTTCCTTTTCATCATTAATAAGCAACAGCTTACTTTCAATTACTTGGCCAGGATCAGCGGTAAGTTCCATTCGTGCAGGGGAAATTGTCACAGCATGCGCAAGGAAAAATGGTACGAAAAAGACTCCTACAATAGTAAGCGTAAGAGAGAAAAATATTTTTTTAGAAGTTAGCTGTTGCAACATAAGTCAAGTTTGTAGAATAACTACCAGCCTCTGTTAATGCGGCAATGTTTGCAATATAGTGAAGCGAATATGTTTCGGTAGCTGTTGCTGAAGTTCCTGTACTAAAAGTCGTAGCAGTAGCAGCGGTTGCATCATAACCAAATGATGATGCCGTTGCATATGTTGGATCAATAGTTGCATTCGTCCCTCCCGCTTTTGTTGCATAGATACCAAACTGTTCTGACCCTACCGAAGATACTGCAGGACTTGCACCAACCGCAGTAATAGTATTTCCACCTGATGTAAGTGTTGCGCCCTGGACAGTAACGGTGTACCCACTAGTACCGTTTGTAGCAACAGCTAATGTATGAGCAACTGTATCAGATGCAGAACCAGTTCCAGTATCTGCATATCGCGCAGCTCCAGAATCCAATGTACCGAATGAAATACTATTTGCAGAAAGTGCAAAAGAAATAGATTGTGGGACAGTAGCAGAAACAGCAACTGTATCATCAGAAACAATTTGTGAAGAGATAGTACCTGTATCACCAAATCCACCTGCAATAGTTACAGTTTTAGTTCCTGTTGTTGTAGGGTTGGTGATTTGTCGTACACCAGTAGACTGACTTGTTGCGTTAGTACCTATTTTAATACGCACAACACTACCAGCTGCTACTGCTGAAGATCCGTTAGTAAGTGTAATAACGGTCGCAGATGTACGAACTGCTCCCCATGTTGCACCAGACGGAGCTGCTGCAAGTGTTACATTTACCCCATCATCCAATACATCAATATCTGTATAATCAAGTGCTGCTGCAATCGAATAATCCGATTGGAATGTTAATGTAACATTTGCCGAAGCAGCAATTCCTGTTGGAGTGGTAAATAGAATATCATGATTAGAAACAGTACTTGTTTTTAAGCTCGAGATACTATCAGAAAGCGCAGTAAGAGATGCTGCATAACTTGTCATCGGGAAAAGTGCTAACTGGAATACAGAAAGCGTTGCGATTACAAAAGGACTGATAATACGATAAATTGATTTCATAATCTATATAATTAATTAATAATAATGCTTGCACTATTTTAACATACTTTTAAACTATTATACAAGAGACTTATCAACAACTAGAAATTAGCAGTCATAACATACACTAAATTCGTAGAGTAACTACCTTGAACTGTTGTGGGTGAAATATTTCCAAGATATCGCACAGAATAAGTTGTTTCAACACTATCGCCAGTACTTGCGCTTGCAACTTGACTGGCAGTAGTGGCATTTGCAGCGTACGCAAAACCTGACGCAGCGTAAGGTGCGGTTACCGTACCCAAACCACCACTAGCGCTCATTCGTAATCCAAATTGGGCTGTCCCAGCACTAGATGCCGTATTCGTACCACCAACCGCAGTAATACTATTTCCACCTGATGTAAGTGTTGCACCTTGGACAGTAATGACATAACCACTAGCTGAACTAGTCGATGCAACCAGCTGATGAGCTTCTGTTTCAGACGAACTCCCTACTAAATCCCCTGTCGCATATCGAGCAGCAGCAGTTGAAAGTGCGCCAAGCCCAATTGAGTTATCGGAAATAGAAAATGAAAGAGCCTGTTGGGAAATCGATGCACATATTTTATTAGAATGTGCAGAAGAATTTCCAATATGTGCATTATCCACAGAACTGAT
Organism: Minisyncoccota bacterium; assembly: GCA_035426405.1. GTDB lineage: Bacteria > Patescibacteriota > Minisyncoccia > Phycocordibacterales > UBA1006 > CALMMZ01. The sequence goes on from DAOLZR010000001.1 coordinate 22,217, forward strand.
AGATGCAACCGTTGTATCGTATCCTGCACAACTACCCGACTGATAACCAATAGTAACTGTGTCGCCCGATGTGCTATCAGACAGACAAATCTCATCAGAGTATCCTGATTGATTATTCTGCTGAATACTCGCATTAGTTACGCCAGATAATTTTGCTACAACTGCATATGTTCCAGAACAATTATTTCCAAGCCCTGTCACACCACTGCAACAAATTACATTGTTTGCATATCCAGCAGTAGATTGATTTGGTAATTCTGCATGAGCATTTGCAGATCCAGACATTCGCACCACAATTGTATTTGTGCCGCCTGTACATGCAGCTGCAGTAGTTGTTGTACACGAAAGTGCCGCAAATAATATATGCGGACTCAGTATGCTTGCTATTGAAATTATTCCGACAAAAATTCGCATGATTATATGGATTAATTATCCAAACGAACAATAGGTGTTCTGGTGACTGACCCTGTTATTGTCCCTAAGGTACTATTACAGGTTCCAGATGTATGTGTTGATGTACCTTCATAGGCACGCTCTCCTGATGGAGGAGTACCAGTAATCATAGCGATTGATGTTGATGTAAATGTACTGACTGTATTGTTACATGTAGTTGCACAGCCCGTAGTAATATAATAATTCCCAGGCGTCAAAGTAACTGCGGGTGACACCGTAACTGTATTAGTTCCCACAGTAACAGTACCACTGGTCACATCGACTACTTTTGTGGATCCATCCTCACTATAAATACACGCCTTCATTGTACCTGCTGTGGTAACAGCTACGACATTGAACGAAAGCTTGTTAACGGTAATAGACTCAGGGACAGTAAATAATCCTGTATTCCGGTCAGTCAGAGAGTTAGTGGCGCGCGCTGTAGCAGCGCCTGTTGCTGTATACGAACGCGTCACAATGGTCGCAAGTGATGGCTGTGCAACACTGGTCCATGTTGATCCATTAGATTGTAATAGGTTTCCTGATGTTCCGGGTGCTACAAACAAAGGTGCACCTGTTCCATTTCCCAGTAGGACATTATTTGCAGTTAATGCGTCAGTTCCTGTTCCACCATTTACTACAGACAGTATTCCTGTCACATCATCAGTAAGCGATAATGCAGACCATGACGGAGTTGCCCCGCCGTGCAACACCTGAGTTGCAGAACCTGTCGCAAGTTTTGATAACGCAGTTGCGCCACTTGCATACAACAAATCGCCTGCAGTATATGATGATTGCCCAGTACCACCTTGTGCAGCAGTAACAGCGGTGTTTGTTGTTAATAATGTTGCATCGACATCTGGAACAGTATAAGTGCGCAAAGCTGTAGGACCAGAAATAGCAAATGTTCCATCACCAACCTCTGTCCATGGATGACCAGGATTTGGTGTTGTGGCACTTGCAAAATGAACAATTAAACCAGTAATAATAACAATTAAAATTGCATTCAAGGTTTTCATTCCGTTTATATTTATTTTTTTGATTGAGTGGAAAAATTTCATACAATAATTTTATATTAAGACTGTATCAAGGTAAAAGTTGTTTCTCCTTGATATTCTGGTGATGATTTACATTCGTCTAGTGTTTGTCCTACGCATGCATTTGCACCAATCGTTTCAATCAAAGTAAAAGTACCCGGATCAAATTGATATACTGGGAAAATAACATCACCTTTCCCAAGAGCCGAAGTCATTAAAAGATTTGAGTCATCGTTATTATAAAAATGAAGATCTGTTTCTTGTGTTCCTGAAATAATTATCATTTCACCTTGATCAGGGTCATCCATCACCGAGAAAGAAAGTGATGATTTTTCATTATTAAGTTTATCTATGTGAAGATTTTTTATATCAGAATTTTTATTACCTTTAAATTCTGCATAACTAACCTCTAGACTCATTGCATCTAAGTAAATAATTGGTGGTGTGTCGATGGTAATCAATGATTCAATACTTACTTGAAACTTTGCAAGATCACTCCATCCCACTAATGGAATTTCAAAGGATTGTTCACGCCAGTTAGTACGATTTACCTCCCCGATCATATTCCAATTCACGCCATCTAATGTATAAGAAATTCTAATTACTGGTTCTGAAACTGGAACAAGCTCTACTGGCTCTGATTCTTTTGATTCGACTTCTAATTCTTTTAATTCACTTTGTTCCTTGCTTTTTATTACTTCAGAATCGGGGATTGAAATAGTTTCAGGAGTAATTATATCTTGACTTGCTTCACCTGGTAAGACTTCTTCTTGCTCTGTAGAAATTACTTCTGTTGATTTAATTTCGGCTTGAGTAGGTTCTGAAACAGATTCAGGTTCGGCGATTACAGGAGTTTGTTCAGATTCTTGCGCATAAGCAACTGGTGTATAGAAAAATGATAATGACTCATCTTCATCTATCGGAGAAATATTAGGAGATTCCACACTAGGAACTACTTCATCTGGCTGAGTTTCTGGATCTACACCAAGGTCTTGTGGCTCTAATGGTTGTACCTCTACACCAGCTGGATCAACTTCTGGCAATACTGTCTGTACACTGTCACCTGTTGGACGAACAATAGACCCGTCCTCGATGGACCATATGGGTCGCAGAATAATTTTAGTAGGAATTGTTTTCTCGGGAATTTTCCCCTCAAAACCACCACAATATAATTGTGCAGTTGTGTTTTTAAGTACTGCTGAATTTGATTCGGTAAATTCCTGTGGATTATAGTCGGTTGATGTATCCGGCTTCCCAACAACTGCTTGTGGGTTTTGCCAACCGCCTAAACAATTCTGAGGATAAAAGATTTCAATATCAGCTTTTGCAAAAGGTAATTTATATAAACTAAAAAACACTACCGAAGCAACTACGCATGCAGTTATAATAATTTTATATCGTTTAGACATTTTTATGTTTTTTTTCTTGGATTCAGTATGTTCTGACTTAGCACGAACAACCATATCATTCATAATACGCTTTGGTTGTGGTGCTAAAGATTTCTTTAGTATTCTTTTTGTAGGCGAAGTACTCATCTTATGCATCGATTATAGCATAAAAAATAATATGCGAAAATTTCTTTCATCTTGAATATATGATATTATTATAGGATATGGAACCAACTACAAC
>DAOLZR010000001.1:25414-27794 GCA_035426405.1 Minisyncoccota bacterium
AAAAAAACAGCAAAGAAATAATCCGAGAAATCGGGTTTTCTTTTTTGATAATTTTTATGATACAATCTCACCTATGGAAGATACACCAAAAGGAGGCGTAGACACTCGTCCGTTTCGCCCAAAAAAAATGACATTAGACGACATTCGAAATGGATGTATTTCTTTGTATGGCGCAAATGATAACGAAGTTCAGATATGTGCGATGAACGAAGAAATGCGACAAGGAATTGATGCACTAAGTACCGTAAAAAAATCAATTACTATCTTTGGTTCTGCTCGAACCCCTGTAACAGATGAGTACTATCAAAAAGCAGTCAGGGTTTCTGAGCGCGCAGGTCATGCTGGATATGCAACCATTACTGGTGGTGGTCCTGGAATTATGCAGGCTGGAAACCAAGGTGCACACAACGCACATGTTGAATCAATTGGAATGACCATCCAATTACCAACTGAACAATTTACAAATGAATTTGTGAGCACCGAAGTTCCCTTTTATTTCTTCTTCACTCGAAAAACTGCTATGCGATTTGGATCAAAAGCATTTTTGTTTTTCCCTGGAGGATTTGGAACATTAGATGAACTTGCTGAAACATTAACATTATTGCAAACAGGAAAAATTGATCCTGCGCCAATAATTTTAGTTGGTGTTGAATTCTGGACACCATTTCAAGAATTTATTAAAAATCAATTAATACCAAACAAGTTAATTTCACCTGATGATTTGAATTTGTATATCATTACTGATGATGAAGATGAAATTATGCGTAATATTATTGAACATTCACAATTAAGTTAACAAAAAATGCTCCAATAATGGAGCATTTTTATTTTTGTTTTTGTTTTTTAACAGAAGAAAAGAACTTTAAAGCGCTCAGAAATTCCTAATTGAACCTCGCCAACTATTTCAAACTCTGTATCATCAATACGGATATTTGAACACGGTTTTAACTGCTGTAACTCTCTTTCCCTCAGAGAAAAAGCAAGTGACTGAAGTTGCGATGTTGCGCATTGAAATTCAACAGCAATACCGTTTGATCGTTCAAAAACATCTTTAACTATCAAAGAACATCCTTGAAATTTAGTTTTCTGTCCAATTTTTCCTTTAAAGAAAGTTTCAATTTCTTTTTTAGTTGGTATCCTTGGACCATCCTCTAATTCCTTGCTCTGTTGTTTTGTCATTGCCGAAAGGTCAATTTCGGTTGCTTTTTCTTTTGCAATAGCTTTTTTTGCAATATGGTCGTCAATCTTGTTTTGATTAATTTTAAAATTTTCAACAGCCTTTCTTTGGTATTGTTTTGCTAAATCTCTAACATGTTTAGGTATAGCATTCGAGTATTGTTTGTCTCTTAACATGGCACTGATTTTAATTTGTTAACATTAAAAAACATTATAAATAATTATAATGTTTTGTCAACTATTCCTTATAATACCCTTTCAGAAACTCTTCCTTGAATTCAAAAAACTTATCATCAATTAACGACTGACGAATATCGGCAACCAACTTATTTATGAAATATAAATTATGAATCGATGTCAGCGTTCCTCCAATCATTTCTTCTGATCGGAATAAATGTGATAAATATGATCGTGTATAGTTTTTGCAGGTATAACATTTACAACCTACTTCAATAGGCTCTAATGATTCTCGATGTTCCGCATTTTTAATATTCACTCTTCCTTGTTTTGTATACAATCCGCCGTTTCGTGCAATGCGCGTTGGTGCAACGCAGTCAAATGTATCACATCCGTTTTCCACACCAAAAAAGAAATCAATCGGCTCTCCAATTCCCAGCAAGTGTCGTGGTTTTTCTTCTGGTAAAATTGCATTTACAATTTGCAACGTTTTTCCAAGATCATTTTTTGTAAACGACCCACCAATTCCAAATCCGTCGAACATATCACCGCTTTCTGTTTTCATTTCAGCCAACACTTTTGCAGATTCTGCGCGAAGATCTTCGAATCGTCCGCCTTGAACAACACCCAACAATGCTTGTTTTTTATCAGTATCTAATTCATTATGACGAGTCAGACTTCGCAACGCCCAACGATGCGTTCGATCCATGGCTTGTTTCTGGTAATCATACGGATCCATTGGGCTGGTACATTCATCAAATGCAAAAATCATATCAGCTCCTAAATTCCATTGAATTTCCATTGATCGTTCCGGTGTAAACCTGTGAAGTGTTCCGTCTTTATATGATTTAAATGTCACACCGTCTTCGTCAATCGTTGCAAGTTTTCCAAGTCCTCCGTTTTCATCTGCCAAGTCTGGCACCTCTGGAAGATAATCTTGAATCTGCTGTTCGGTCGCAACCTTTGTTACACCTTTTCCCATCGCAGCACCTAATGAAAATACTTGAAATCCACCACTGTCGGTCAT
>DAOLZR010000002.1:0-7142 GCA_035426405.1 Minisyncoccota bacterium
TATCGTTTTGACCATTGAGCTGATTTTCGAGCTTTTTTAAGTCCGAATTTGCGTCGCTCTTTAGCACGAGGGTCTCGTTTTAGGAATCCTGCCTTTTTCAAGTCAGATTTGAACTCTTCATCGATTTTAATCAATGCTCGAGCAATTCCGTGTCGTACAGCCTCAGCTTGAGAATGTGATCCGCCACCAGTAACTTTTACAGTCACCTCGTATTCAGAAACATTTTCCGCAGTATGCAAAGCACCCATTGCAGTTTTAAACAATTCTGATGTCGGGAAATAATCGTTAACTGAACGATCGTTTACCGTCACTGATGTTTTTTCAGCAGCAGTTAGGCGAACTTGCGCAGTCGAAGTTTTACGACGACCGATTGCAGGAACATATTTTGTTTTAGGAGTAGTAGTTGTAGCCATAGTAATTATTATTCAGAAACCTTTAGGTTTTTTAGCATGTCATCTCGTAGTTTGTTTCGAGGAAGCATTCCACGAACAGTTCGCATAAGAATCTCGGAAATTCCACGACGCTTCAGCAAATTTCCGCGAGTCTCAATTTTAAGACCTCCTGGGTAACCAGAGAAAGTCTTGTAGGTATCGTCCATTTTATCTGTTAAATCAAGTTTGCTTGCATTTACTACCTCGACAACATGACCTGATTGTTTATTAGGAGTGAAGTCAGGAGAATTTTTTCCACGCAAAATGGTCGCAATTTCAGTTGCAATTCGTCCCAATTTTTTATTTGTAGCATCTAGTGTGTATTTCATAAACATTCAGGTTATATTAAAGCGATACTATACGAATTCAATCAGTGCCATAGGCGCTGCATCACTCGCTCGAGCCGGGGTTTTCATAATTCGGATATAGCCACCATTTCGGCCAACATATTTAGGGGCAATATCTTTTATTAATTTCTGAGCAACATCTAACTGTCCACCCATATCAGAAGCAAGAATACGAAGATTCGTAACTGCATTTCCAGTTTTCGCACGAGTAATCATTTTTTCCACATAAGGCCGTAATTCCTTTGCGCGTGGTTCAGTCGTCATAATGCGACCTTCCATCACTAAAGCTCGTGCAAGTGATCGCATGAATGCTTTACGGACATTTGATTTTCGTCCAAATTTTCGGTTGTGATTGTGATGTCGCATAATGAGTTTGATTTAATAAGTAAACGCTATACTACTGATTTATTTTTTTAATGCAAGTCCAAAGTCAGTAAGGACTTCTTTTAGTTCTTTTAAGCCTTTTTCTCCAAAACCGTCTAGATCTAATAGATCTTTTTCAGTTTTTTGGATCAATCCGCCTACTGTTCTAATTCCAGCTTCAGATAATGCATTTAGTGTTCGTGTTGAAAGCTGAATTGAATCAATTCGAGTTTTCAATACATCTGTCATATCTACTTTGTCAGATTGGTCAGAATAATCTGCTGTTTCTTCAGAAGCGGATGGTGCAACAACTGCCTTTTCCATAACTGGTTCCGGGATGACAAATTCTTTTAGATCAAGGATCGCTTTGAACTGATCAAGCATGATTCGGATTGACTGTGAAAGGATTGTACTTGGACTTTCAGATCCATCTGTATCAATCATTACTCGCAATCGATTGTAATCTGTTCGATCACCTACACGCATGTTTTCAACCTCGTAGTGAGCTTTGATGATTGGTGTAAATACTGCATCCATAACAATGTGACCTACTTCTGCTTTTTCTTTGACAAGATTTTCACGAGAAATTAATCCTAACCCTTTTGCAAGAGTAATATCAATTTCAAGTCGTGCATTTTTATCAGTGATTTCGGCAATAGCTTGATCAGGTGTTAGAACTTCAGCTACTCCACCTGTGGTGAATTCACTTGCAGTAACAATTCCTGTTTTTGTAGAAACTAATGTAATGGTTTGAGGTTCGTCTCCAATTAAATGGAATCGTGCACGTTTCAAGTTCAAAATGATAGTTAATACATCCTGATGAATACCAGGCAATGTATCAAACTCGTGAAGAGCTCCATTGATTTTGAATGATGTGATACCTGTTCCTGGAATAGATGACAAGATAATTCGTCGTAACGAGTTACCCAATGTGTGTCCATATCCTGGAGCCAAGCCTTCGATTTCGTATACACCAGAAGTTTTTGTCTCGGAAATAGTTTTAAATTTTGATGGTAGAACAATTGAAGTAGAGTACATAGTGCGTGTTTGGTTGTTTCAGCTGAAACATTAGCATGCTAATTCCTCGGCCTTGAAACAGATTCTAGAATGTTTCAAGAAAGGTCGTGATCATCTTACGATGATTCACTTGATTATCGACTGTAGAACTCGATAACGGATTGTGGATTCAAGAACGGATCAGTTCCTTTTGGCATAGCTGTGATATCCGCTTTTGAAAAATCAGTACTCCATTTGATCCAGTCTGGCGTTTTAAACGCTTTTAACTTGGTTGCCACATCTGCGAACAAGACTGTTTTCTTGCTTCCCTCTCGGATTGCAATAATATCGCCTTTTTCAACCTGATATGATGGAATGTTCAATTTCTTTCCGTTTACCAAAATGTGTCCGTGGGAAACGATTTGGCGAGCAAGTGCTCGTGAATTAGCAAGTCCTAATCGGTAGACAACATTGTCCAATCGTCGCTCTAGTAATTGTGATAGTAAGTCAGATGGCTTGATATCCTTTTTTCCATGAGTCATGGCAAAATTGATATAGTTACTGAATTGTTTTTCACGAACACCATAAGTGAATCGGATTTTCTGTTTCTCTAGGAATTGGACACCGTAATCAGAACGTCGAACGCGAACTTCCTTTTTCCCGGTTTTTGCCCGAGCTAGGAATTTCTGTGTCTGACATTTTTCAAACATACCAACACCAAGTCGGCGACAGATTTTATATTTTTTAGTAGTTGATGACATAATAAATGAGAAAAGAGATTATACGCGTCGAGCTTTTTTAGGGCGAGGACCGTTGAATGGAACAGGAGTTTTATCTTTGATAGATGTGATATCTACACCGCGAGCGATAAACGATCGGATAACTGATTCACGACCTGAACCTACGCCTTTAACAATAATATCAACTTCTTTCAAACCGATCATCTGAGCTTTTTCAGCGAGAACTTCTCCGATTTTTGCAGCAGCAAACGGTGTTGATTTTTTAGCACCCTTGAATCCAAGAGAACCAGAAGATGCAGACATGATTGCATTACCATCTTTATCAGTAAGTACTACTTTGGTATTGTTGTAGGTAGCCTGAATATGCAGCACTCCGCTGACTAGTTTCTTTTTCGGAACACGCGCCAAAGCTCGATCTTTCAAGCTTTTGTTCACGCGCTGACCTTCTTGTTTTACAATACGTTTTTTGCCCATAGGAAATGATAATAATAGAGTGATAATGAAATCGGTTGATAATTAATACTATGTCTTACTCTCTTTACGACGACCTGAGGCCATTGTTGTTCGTTTGTTACCACGAACTGTTCGAGAGTTAGTTTTTGTTCGCTGACCGCGAGTTGGTAAGCCATGTGCATGTCGAGAACCTCGGTATGCCTGAATGTCTTTTAATCGTTTTATGTTTTGACTGACTTCTCGTTTCAAATTACCTTCGAGTTTTAATTCTTCGGTAATTTTACGAATAACTGCTTCTTCGTCCGCTGTAAGATCTTTAATCTTTTTAACTGCGTCAACCTTAGCTTCTGCCAAGATTTTCTTTGCGCGAGAAAGACCGATGCCGTACAGTGCCGTCATACCATATTGTGCTTGCTTGTTGTCTGGGAGTGTAATACCTAAGATACGCATAGAGATGGAAAAATTATTGTCGCGCTTTGTGGCGTGGGTTCTTTTTGTTAATACGGAACAGACGACCTTTTCGACGCACAATAATGTCATCTGGACTAATTTTTTTGATTGATGATTGTACTTTCATGTCGATTGGAGAGAAGTCCTGATAAAACTAATAAATTGCCCATACCTAGACACCCAGGATGGGTGCGTTCGGCTAATAAATTTGGGCTTTGTGCAGAAATCAATCTAGCACAATTACATTCTTTTGACAATACGCCCCTTGCCTCCATATGGGTCAAGAAGAACTTGTACCGTATCGCCTAGCAACACCTTGATTCGATGTAGTTTCATTTTTCCTGAAAGGTATGCAACCATTGGCGCTTCTGCATCTTTTAATGTAACGCGAAACATCGCATTAGGTAATGCTTCAACTACAGTAGCAGGGACAATGGTTTCATCTTTCATATTCATGGCTAGAATAAAATCATCATAGCAAAATCCAAGGAATTGTCAAGGATTTTATGATTATTTTTCAGATTGATAGGTTACATTAAAAATAATACCTGAAATTTTACCTGGAAGACGACTGGCCCATGGTGGAAAAAGTTGTAAATCTGAAGAAACGACTCCTGGTAATTCTCGTAAAATAGTATTTGCTGCAGTTTTTTTAACACGAGCAATTGCAGTGCGCCCCGTTGTTTCATCAAATTGTGCACGCGCGATGAAAGAGCCTTTAGCCTGTATTTGCAAGGTTGAATTATCAATTTCATTTGAACTTGGAGTGAGTGAGAATGAAATAGCTGAATCAGAATGTACCTTCATAAATTCCCTCTCTGATTCTGGAAGCTGATTAATTAAGAATTGATGAAATGTCTCTTTGTCTATCATATTTCCTGTAATAGTTCGTTCAGCAATCACAGACACACCATCATTTTTTGACTCGGTTTTATAAGTGATATCAGAAACTTGAAGCAGTGATTCTGGTAACATAAAATTTGCTGGAATTTGATTCGCTAAGAATGCGGCCGGATTTGAAGCTTTTATTATGCTATCAAGTTTTGCTTTCGCAGCAATCAATTCTGGTTCAGATAAAATAAATTGGTCACCAGAAATACCACCCGTTATTTCAGATGTAGTTCGAGCGATAACCGACGGAAATGCAGGAAGTTTTAAATCATCAAGTTTGATGTTTGAGTCAGATCCAGCAACAGCTGCCGAAACGACAACTTCGACTGATCCAGGCTTGTTTACCGATCCCGCCGGAATTACCACTTTTGATTTTGTAGTAAATACTTTCTTTTCACTACTAATCAACTGACTTCCGGATGGAATAGTTATTGGTTTTGCAGATGTCGAAAATAGTTTTACTGTACCAGACGCTGCTGTTGCGACAGATTGCTTATTAGTTGTTGTAACTAATGTCGCTTGTTTGTCGGTAATTTTTGCAGTTTTAAATGCAATTTGTCCGTCAGATGGTTCTGCATACAGTGTAATTGGCATATCAACAGGAATCACTGATTCTTGAAGTGCAAGCGTAATAGTCGCCTTTGTAAATAATGAAGTAATTGTAACAATTAAAACAATTAATGCGATACCTGATAACAACCATAAAACCCCTCCGCGTGCTGGTGGTTTTTGTACTGGATGATGAGGAGAAAATATTTCTTTAAATGTCTCATTCACTGAATCATCATATCGATATACTGGCTCTTGTCTGATTTTTTTGGGAACTGATGAATGAACTGCAAGATTTGGTTTCTTAATAACAGAAGCCTCTCTTGATTGACTAATTGCACGCGAAGGAACCACCACTTGTTGTGATGATTTTTTTCGCACTACCATATCTTGTCCTACTTTTCGTTGAGTCATAATGAGTAGATTATTTTAACCCTGCGATAATAATCTGATCTGTGTTTGGTGCAGATGAATCGATACCTGTTCCTTGGTTCAGATTATGTGCAAGTACTCCACTGTGTAAAAATCCAACCTGATTAGTACCAAATACAACTGGGAATTGAATCGAATTATCAGCTAATTGATGCATAAAATAGTGAAGTACTGGATCATTTGAATTACCTGACCAAATAACTTGGTCCAAAATATCGCCTTGTACCGTTCCGTGATTACAAAAGATTTGAAGATCTTTTTCCCAAGCAGTAAATAAATCATGCATTCCTTTTTCGATCTTTTCTGAAATTGAATCAGAGAGGAGTTTCTTTTGATAGAGCGAAAGTAGTGATTCCAGTTCGTTTGGATATATTCCAAGGAAACTCGCTAATTCATTGCGGACCATAGAAAATCCCATTGGTAATGTCCCGGCTTGAACTAATTGATTCCGCTTGAAAATAGATACATCTGTAACAAATCCAGAACCATCGATTAATAACCCATCAGCTAAATTTGTTCGCTTCCAAAATCGAATCAAATAATTTTGATAATGATCAATATTAATATGCAGCAACTTTACCTTCATCTTCTCGTGAAGGATTCGTTTGACTATCGTAGCAATACGATCGTCTGAAAACCCTGTTATATAATCAAATCGAATATCGGTAACTATCTTTCCCCACGGATCATTAGTTGCGTGACCTGCAATTAATAAATCATGGTATGTTGGATCGATAAATTCAATATCTTCATCATATTCATTTTTAATCCGTTTTATATCACGAGAAATTAAATCATTAATAAATGATTTTGTAAGTTTAAATGGAGTTTTTCGTTTATAGGTGATATGACGCCTAATACTGTGCGCCCACGGTTCACCCAACACAACAGTGCAGTATTCAGGAACACTGGAAAGATATGACACCAATCCTGGAATCATTTTCATCATGATCATTTCAGTATGATGTAATAGCTGATCAATCATATGACGATCATCCATTGCAAAAACAATCAGAGCTTGCGTATCATGATAATACACACGCGATTGATCATCTATAACCATAGTCGAAATACCAGCACTATCAATGCGCCATAAAACTTGAAAAGAATTTTCTTTATTATTCGAAGAAGAAAACAATGACATATAATTAGTATACTGTATTTTTTATAAAATACACAACACTTTTTTAAAATAGTAATGAAAAACCTTTCCGTATTGGAAAGGTTTATTCAATCGTCGCTTTAATTCTACGAACACCTGCACTACTTGCCTCTTCTTTCTGAATCTTGAATGTTCCTATTAAACCTGTATGTTCAATATGTGGACCACCACAAAATTCTTTTGAAATAGCTGAGTCCAGATTATCACCAATGTAATACACTGAAACCATATCAGGATATTTTACACCGAATTCCATTTCTGCTCCGATTTGTTCAGCATCGGCTCGTGGCATTTCAACCCGCTGCATTGGTTTATTTTCCTTGATCCA
>DAOLZR010000002.1:7242-13761 GCA_035426405.1 Minisyncoccota bacterium
GCTGCAAGTTCTTCTGTAAGTTCAATTGGAAACCCATATGTTGTCGCAAGGATAAATGGATCAGTTCCTTTTTCAAATTCTTTTAATCCGGAATCAAGAGTTTTTCTGAATTTACCCACCTCCAACTCAATTTGAATCATTGCATCAGCTTCGGGTTCTCGCATTGGCTCCACAGCTGCATGGAAATAATGAGAATCTTCATAAATATCAAAGATAGTATTTAACAAATCTATAAAAATATTATTTTTATTCATCTCATCCCTTCCTTCAAAGAATCTCATTTTTTGAGCACGGACTGTTGCGCGCCGAATCAACCGACGTAAGATATATCCCTGATCTTTATTAGATGGCCGAACACCATCTGCGATCATCATAGCTGCAGTTTTTATATGGTCCGCGATAATGCGTGCGGATCTTTCACTATATGTGTCACCTGCAATCTTCTTGATCTCATCCATGATTGGTGCAAACAAATCTGTTTCATACACATTTGTTTTTCCTTGAACAAGCATAGTCACGCGTTCTAATCCTGACCCAGTATCTACATTTTGTTGATCAAGTTTTCCAATTACCACACCATCTTTTTTGACATACTGCATGAACACATCATTCCAGATCTCAACTACGCGTCCATCATCATCCGCTGCAACATATTCATCATGTGACATATCACCAAGCCCATCAGGTGTTACATCGTAAAACATTTCTGTATCCGGCCCACATGGTCCATTTTCACCAGGACTCCACCAGTTGTTTTTTGCTGGCAAGAAATAAATTCTGTTTTCAGGTATATATTGTTTCCAAATTTCTACTGCCTCCAAATCTCGTGGTGCATTCTCATCACCTTCAAAAACTGTTATGTATAGTCGAGTAGGATCAAGTCCAAGACCTTCATCTGTGCTTGTTAAAAATTCATAACTCCATTTAATTGCGTCTTCCTTGAAATAATCACCCAGTGACCAATTTCCAAGCATCTCAAAAAAGGTTAGATTTTTATGGTTTCCAACTTCTTCAATATCGCCTGTTCGTACACATTTCTGACATGAAGCAAGACGGTTTCCTAATGGGTGTTTTTGTCCCATTAAATACGGAACAAGTGGTTGCATTCCAGCCGTGTTAAATAATACAGACGGATCATTTTCCGGCACTAAACTTGCAGACGGTAAAATCGCGTGACCGCGTTTTTCAAAAAAAGCCAAGAATCGGGCTCGAATATCTGATGAAGAAAGGTGTTTTATTTCCATAATAGGCTGACTTTAGCATAAATTAAGTAATAAAAAAAGTAGGCAAAATACCTACTTTCCTAATCCTAAGGATTATTTAATTATCATCTTCATTTTCCCATAAAACAGTACATGTAAGTAAATGCCCACCTTGCGTAATCTTACTAAAATGCGGATCATCCTTGAATCGATCTAAATCTTCAGGAGTAATGAAAAGCCACGACATGGCTACAGCTACTGATTTGCGAGTTTCATCACAAACACATTCGTAAATAAAACCACCTCTTTTATCGTTATTAAATTCTTCAAATTTAATATTTGAGAAATAATTATCAACAAAGAAATGTGCCATTGAATCTTTCAGTTCGTCTAATCTTTCGTCACCAAAAAGAGTGACTGAAAAGATTTCAGAATGAAAACCGTATTTATCAAAACAACCTGGCGGATGCTTTGTAATAATATAATCAATTTCTGGAATTGAATAACTTTCTGTTAAAACAGCTTTATACGCAGTAAGACTTATTCTGTCTTCTGGTCCGTTGATAATTTCATTAACAGCAATGTATGATCTAAGAGCTGGTGTAAGTTTGTCTAGAAACATTCCTAGTGACATGGTCATTGTTTTCATTTTTTAAGATTTTAGTTGAGTCAAATAAACCACATAAATAATAAAAAAGCAAGACTAGGCTTGCTTTTTTATTTGCGTCTTTAACCATGCTCCATATTTACGCGCCATATCTTCAAAACTCTTTTTATTATCTGCAATTACTTTTTTTCCGTGCACCATCTTGATAGATGCATTTAAATTAACTGGTTTTATATATTGTTTTACAGCTTCCATTCGTGCAATTCGTTTTTTCGCAAGAGCAATCCGTTTATTGACTGGTCGTGTAGTAGTATTAATAAATGATTTTGAAGAAAGCTTTTTACCTGTCGCAAGTTTTATAAATTCTGGAAATGTTTTAGATGATCCTAATTTCCAAACCTTTGACATCTCTTTTCCAACTTGCGGATTATCGACTATATATCCATATTTATCGTAAAAATATTGTCGCCATTGTTCGAGTCCGAGTTCTGCTAATCCATAACCATGATATGAACATGCACTTTCCCAAGAATAAATATGAGGAATATTTAAAAGTGAAATAGTATCATCTTTATAATCAAAAAACTTTTTTGATGTTTGTTTTGCGATACTCATTATTTTTTCAGTTGTTATATTTTTTGATTCATATACCCGTTTCTCAAATTCCATAACGCTATGGATTCCATTCATAGACAATGGTGAAAGTATGCCTAATTTCCTAACCTTTCTTTCAAATAGTTCAAATGGGTATGATTCACCTTTTTCATTTTTTGCATAGCGCATTTTCCATTCCAAGCTAGCAAACATAGTATCAAGGAACATACTTTGAGTTTCTGCCCATGCAGTAGATGCTGGTGGGTATTCAGTATTAATACAGATTTCAGATTCAGTACTGTTTAATCGATCAGCAGCATGCCCACCTTCGTGGAACAAAGTATGCATTCCTTGCATACCAGATCCAGGCTGACCATACACAACATTACATGTGAAATTTGATACCCCTTTAACGAGCTTATTACCTTTTTTATAAACTACCTTTGGGTAATGGCAAAATCCATTATTATATTTTCCAGCACGATCTAATAAATCTAATTGTAACTCACCTTTTTGATAATCAATACCAATCGCAGAAAATGATCTACCCCATCGATCAAGTGCTTGATCAAATTGATAATACTGATCTTCTTCTTTCGTAAAATCACCACTGAGCATGTAGCCATAATTCCAAGGATGTCGCAAACCTGGCATTGTTTTTTCTAATATACGAATATCAGCAAATGCATATTTCGTTTTTTCATAAATCGTATCAAATAAATTAAATAGGTCTTTCATGTTCATTCCTTCCTCATTCCATAATTTGTACGCATAAAAATTTTCGAAACCAAGTTCGGTTGCAAATATATTTCGTAAATTTACCAATTCAATATATTCATTAATTGTATCAAGTGGTAATTTCTGCATTGCTTCAAAGGCAGCCTTTCTGTATTTCTCATCAGAATGAGTTCTAGAAATCATACGCATTGCGTTTTCAGATGCAGCTACAAACTTCTTGGTTTTTGGATCAATATATCCTTCTTTTCGAGTTGTCCTTTTTTCCATAATTTTTGATTCTAAGTCATCAATTTGTTTTTTTAGTGAAAGAACACTTTCAGGAATTTGATACTGTTCAAAAAATAGTTTCCATGCTTTTAATCGCTTTACATCCTTTATAGATGAGTCCTCTAAAAATAATTTAGTTTGTTTAAGAAATTCTGGATTTGAACGAAATTCATCGCGTGCTGCAAGTGCGCTATTTAATTTTTTATCAACTGAGTGGTCACCCATATAAGAAATCCAAAAAAGATTCTCGTATGTTGTATGAAGCTTATTATATTTTTCATTTAAATAATCCAAGAACTGTGAAGCATTTTTAAATAGTGATTGTGTTTTCATATACTGCAGAATACCATATTTTCTGGCTATACAAAAAGCACGAATTCGTGCTTTTTGTATAGCTCTTATTATCCTAACCAAGCAAATAATACTACCCAAACAAACAAGTTTATAATCTGAAATCCTGTAGAAATTGACCAGGTAATTAATTGTTTTTTAAGTGAACGACCATTCCAAATAGTTCCAATTGTTTGAACTGGTAATATAAAACCAATAAACACTACTCCGACTAAAATTAGTAACCATCCAAATGGAATCAATGCAATCCCTGAAAGGAAATAAAACAACACAAACGCCATAACAAAATTCGCAGTGAAATTGATAACGATTTGCCACATGAAATGTCGTTTCATGCTTGGTGTCATCTTTCCATCTTCTGGCATTGCAGCCATATCTTGTGCTCGTGCCCAAATCATTCCAAACAATGGTCCATGCCATAAAAATCCAATACATTGTGAAATTACTGCTGCTATTAATGCAATTAAAACTGTAGACATAATAATATTAATTAGTTATTTTAATAATTCTTTCTTCTTGGCCTTTACAACCTTAGCCTTGCCTTGTTCAAATACTGGATCTGGGAAAAATCTTAATCTAATATATCTTTCAAAATATGTTAAAACTCCTAATACAAAAAATGTAAGAATTGCAGCAAATATTGCTTCTTTGAACATTCCAAACCCAACTGCCATTCCAATTCCTGCACATACCCATAACCCTGCTGCTGTTGTTAGATTCTGAACATGATCATCTTTAAAGAAAATTAATCCTGCTCCAAGAAATCCAATTCCCGTGATAACTGCTGCTGCGATTTGTGCTGGACTAAAACTGTCTCCTGGCATTGTAATAGAAACTCCGATATGGAGCGAAATAATTACAAAGAAACAAGTTGCTACTGATGCCAGTGCGTAAGTACGCATACCAGCAGTTTTATGTGCGTAGACTCGCTCTAACCCAAGCAATAATCCAAGCACCATTGCAAGACACATTTTTGTAACAAATAACAAAAACTGCGAATCAAAGAAATAATTATTCATAGTGTTATTATAGTAAATTAAAAACCTTGTGACAAGACAAATTCTTAATAAGGAAATTCATTTAGTAATTCACCAGAGTAATAGAATTCATAACCAAGTTGACCAAAAGAAAATTCTTGCCCATTAATTGTAATTGGTGCACCACCTGCGCTTGGATTTTCTTTTGGAATCGATCGATTGAAGCCAAGATTATAAAGTGTTGATAGTACTTCAGGACGATTAGAAATATCATGTCCCGCGCGTTCCCATTGAGCAATCACCATGCGCATAAATAATCCTGTATATAAATATGAATAATAAGTGTTTTTGGTATCTGTAATCCGTTCAAATCGAATCGCGTCATGATCACTATCTATTGGATAGGTCACAACATTTTCCATCTCTTTCCCAAGATAAAACACTGAGGAAGGATTTTGCAATTGTTCATCGATTCGTTTTACGGTTTCCGGCTTAAGTCCTGCAATCCCGAATGAAAACTTTGAAAGTGAGGCAAGAATCTTTAATGGTTCAAAATATGATTTAAACGAATCACGAGAATTGGTAAAAAATCTAAATTGCTCACCAATGACTCCACCCAATAACATACGCGGTGAAATTCCAGCATCTTTTGCTGCTTTATTAATATATTCTTGATCACGAATAAACGCAGATTTCATAACCGCCCATTCAGGAGAATCTGCCCAAACATAAGCAGTTTGCGCAAGTGGTGTTGTGTCTGGAATTGTTACGCGTGCACAGTTTTGGATTTCGCGTGGGAATGGAGTTGAAGAAAAACGCAATCCAGCAACTGATATCATTTGAACTGCTAATTCCGAATTCTGTTGCTGCTCTAAAACCTGATTAATTGCCTGAGCTGTTTGCGGAGCATAGTTTGCAAGCGTGTGAATCTTGCATAACAAAACGGCACGACTTTCAAAACTTGCCTCTTTATTTTTATCTCTTGTTATTTTTCCAGCTCCTAAAATTGAATTGTTTCGTTCAGAAATTGTTCCTCGAACATTTAATAAACCAAATTGCATTGCAACAAAAACACCAGTAAAAACTAGTCCAATTAATGCAAACAGTATTATTAGTATTTCAAAAATTCTTCTCATAATATCTATGCAACGATTCCACCACCAATACATGTTGAGTCATCATATAGTACCATTGATTGACCTGGTGCAATAGTATTATCAGACATATCAAGTGTTAAAATGTATTTATTATTTCCATCCCTATGAACCTTGCAAGGCTTTGATTCACCATGATAACGGATGTGTACCATATATTTTTTATCTTGTAGTAACTCACGCCACACACAATCAATAAGTGTAATTTCTTGTAAAGGTGTTTTCTTTTCTGGTGATGACGAAACGATTAAATTATTTTTTTCAATATCTTTTCCAACGACATAATAAGGTGCGTCATCAGTACCTTTCGATGTAATTGTAAATCCGTGTCGTTCACCAAATGTATACATTAATACCCCATCATGATGCCCAATAACAGCTCCCGATTTATCTATTACATTACCAGGTTGATCGTCGATATAATGTTTCAAAAAATCCTTCATATCAATTTCACCAATAAAACAGATTCCTTGTGAATCTTTTTTAACAGCTGTTGGTAATTTATACCAAGAAGCTAATTTTCGTACGATATTCTTTTTTATGTGACCAATCGGAAATAATACATGTCGTAACTGCTCCGTTGTAAGAGTCCATAAAAAATATGACTGATCTTTTGCAGGATCAATTCC
>DAOLZR010000002.1:13861-23522 GCA_035426405.1 Minisyncoccota bacterium
CCAGAGATTACCAGAATTTCAGAATAAAAAAAGCCTTTATTAAAAAGCTTGTCTTTCTAGATAATCATTAATCGTTTAAAGATTTCGTAGGTTGCACGAATATCTGCTAACGCACTATGAGCTTTCTCGTTTTTAATCCCTAGTCGTTCACATAATTCACGCAAGGTAAAACTTGTCATGGTTTCGTCTTTACGAAATCGCATGTACGCAAGTGAAATAGTATCAAGTTTCGCATAAAAGAATGGATCCTTTATGTTGTACTTACCAAACTTTGTAGCTAAGAATGCGTAATCGAAACTCACATTCTGCCCCACCATAACGCATCCTTCACATTTTTGAGAAAGGGTTTTAAGTGCCTCTTCCTGAGTATGAGCAAACATCCATGCAGATTCATCATATCGGTTTATGCGCAATGCGTCCTGTTGTGCTGTTTCAATATGTTCTGGTTTTACCTTAAATTCAAATTCATCAACTACGACCCATTCATTATTATCATTTTGTTTTGCAATCAAACATCCTATTTCAATAATTTCATGTGTGAATGGATTAATTCCAGTTGTTTCCAAATCCACAAATGCGAGTCGTTTACCTTTCATATAAAAACACCTTATCATGAAAGGTGTTTTTTGTCATTTACTAATCCAGATATTTACGCTTGTTTTGTAGATGCTCTTGGTATGTTTTTGCGTAATGAATTCCCCCATTATTATCATGTAAATAATACCAATAAGGTGATTCAACGGGGTGAAGTGCGGCTTCGATCATAACAGTACCCGGATTTCCAATCGGACCAATTGGTAGTCCTGTTCGTGTGTATGTATTATATGGACCATCTGTCCGCAAATCAGTTTGCGTCAGTGCACTACTTCCCTTTTGGATAGTATACAGGAATGTTGCATCCACTTGTAAGGGCATATTTTTTTGCATTCGTTTCCATAAAATTCCAGAAATCACTTTCGCTTCATCTTTCCCATTTGCTTCTCGTTCTAAAATTGATGCCATGATTATAATATCTTTTAATGTTCGAGTCTTTCCATATATTTCTTTTACAGTTTTTCCGTCAACTATATCATCTGAAAATGCTTTCATCTCTTTTTCAAATTGCGCAGAAATCACAGATATAATTTGATCTGCGGACATTGTTCTAAAAAAATAATAGGTATCAGGAAAGAGATATCCTTCTTTTGATTGTGCGGTTGAAAGGAAATCTACAACTGGGAATTCTGGGATATTTTTAAGTAAAATATCTGCCATATTTTTTACACTAATTCCTTCTGGAAAAGTAACTTTAATTCTACTATTTCCATAAATCCCGTGTGTAATGCGGTATGCAACTGAAAACGAGGGCTGAGGTTTTTCAAAAATATAGTCGCCAACCATAATCGGTTTTGCATTCCATCGCATAGATAAAATCAGTCTGAATATCTTTTCAGATCGAATAATATTATTTGATTTTAAAACAGTCGCCAGATCTTGTGTGGTCATCCCTGAATAAACAGTGATTAATGTATCTTTCTTGAAATCTTTTGGCGGTCGAACACTATTTGCAAAAGCTAATAAAATAATCATCGCAACCACCGCGCCTATTATTACTACATACCGAAACAACCCAGATGATTTCGGGGTTGCAGGCTCATAATCATATTGAAATGGATTCGTTTCTGGTAACTCCATATTAGATAGGTAAGTTTGCTGGTGGTTCTGCTTTTTGTGCCTGGATTCGTTCGAAGGATCCTGTTGTTGAAACACGACCTGGGAAGTGGAAAATAGTTGCTAATTCTTCTGTATTAAAGGTAAAAGGCGTTTTGCCATCTTTTATAATTTTAAAGAAGTATAAAAAGTCTTCTTTAGATGTTGCTGGTGGGTAAAAATAAGAACGCTTTACATATAGGTCAAACATCTTTTTCTGAGCTTTATATGCACGCATATTATTCCAATCCTGCCATGGAAAATCAAATCCATTTGTAAACCCTGTCATTGCAAGCGAATTAAATGCAGCAGTTTTTGGTGCTGAAAATTGCCGTAATGCACTAGTTATTTCTGAGGGAACACGCATACCATTGAAACTTTCTTTTTTTGCATAATATACAACGCGAATTCCGATATCAAAACCGAATTTAGTAATACTTCGTTCGATACGGTCAACTAAATCTTTTTTATCTGGAGGAAGGTTCTTATATCCACCTACTTTTTTTGCCTTATCTCCCTCACCGGTTGATGTCGAAGAATATTCCTCGAGTAATTTGTCTACATACTTGCGACCTTGGGCTTGCCAATCTTGGTATCCACCCTTGCCGTCTTCTATGTGTAAGTAATCTTCTTTTTCACCAAATAAATATTTGAAAAATGTTGCCTCATTTTTTGTTTCACCTAATTTCAAACTTTTCCCTGCACCACGAACAAATATTTGCATCCATAATTGTTCACCCGCTTTCAACGAACTCATCATTTCAATTAATGGAGTCATTGGATCGATTTTTTGTTCTTCTTCGAGCGATAGCGATTTACTATCCATTCCAAAATCAATATATGTTTTAATTGGGATTGCGTCTTCTTTATCTAGTTTCATTTCAAATGCGCGACATTCCCATGCACCGCCCGGTTCAAATTTTGGAACATACTTTGTATAATCTTCTACTTCTTGTATTTCTGCTGTTGGATACTGTGAATAAATTTGTGTTTCAACTAAATTCTTAAATCGTGATTCGGTACGAATAAAGAAATAAATATTTCCTTCAATGGAAACAATTTCAAGTGTTGAATACGCCATCACTTTTCCTTTCCAGTTCCGATCAAACCATGTACCAACCCCTCCTGTTTGCCAAAATGCGTTGGCAAGGATAAGTTCCATTGCTTCTGGCGTTTTGTGGACATTTCGAGGTATCTTTATCTCAAGGATGGTCCATTTTAAATTTTCCAAATATTCTAATCGTTGTGTATGTTTCCACCAACTCCGAAATAGAAAAAAACAAATCAAAGGAACCCAAATAATTGCTGTTTTTACAACAAGAGGTATCAGTAGTTCAATTCCTTGAATAAATAGTTCAATCATACAACCAGTGTATCATAAAATAATTGAACAAAAAACCACCCGCTGGGTGATATCTTGTTATACAGTCGTATACAGACCATCTTTATTTTTCTTGAAGTATTTTGGATTTTGTAAATTGACCAAAATAGTGTTTTTCTTTAGGTATCGCTCTTTCATTACCTTGTCGATAATGTCTTCTTTTGACATTGGTCCGTCAGCTTTTAAAATATCAGCAATTACATCTCGGACAACGCCAGTTTTGTAACCCCATTCTTTTAATGCATACACTCCGCGTCCTACCAATACGAATCGATCATCTTTAATTAATTCATTATGACATGTCGCAATGTGAGTTTTCTTTCCAAATGTTTTGTTGATCCCAGCAGCAACTTCTCGAAAGTGCATTGGTGATCCATGGCGACGCATAACCAAATATGCATAATCTTTCACACCTCGTGTTTTTACATTCGGTGAACTTGCTCGTCCGAATTCTCCAAGTTTATTTGCAGCAAGTGTTTTAGAAATTGAAAGCCATCGCTTTACCATATCTGAATCAACTTTATGAGCTGTAATTTCACAGATTCCATCGTGACATAACACACGATCGATAATTTCATTTTCTGAAATCAAATCATGTTCTGATAATCCACCATGAATATCGATTAGTGCTTTGTGAACTCGTTCGGCAACATGTCCGTCAACGATCCATCGTTTTTTATAGGTATGATCTTCTTTTGCTTCTTTGAAATCTTCACCCAACACCAAATATAATCCGATGTGATTCTGAGTTACTTTGTCATTTGCAAGCATTGGTAGCAAATCTGATTCAGCAACGATTCCACCTAAATCATGAATAACTTTTTTAAGTTCTGCAAAAATTTCTTCTGCTTCATGAAAGCTTTCTGATTTTTTAATAGCATTCAATGCAAAGTTTTCGATTTGTCGTACTCGTTCACGAGTAATACTGTATCGTTGCCCAATCGCTTCAAGTGTCATTTGTTCACCATCGTTTTCTAATCCGAATCGGTTAATAACGACCTGCTGTGCGCGGTCTTGTAAATGTTTCAAGAGTTTTTTAGTTGTCTGTTTTGGTTTGAAATTAACCGATACTTTTCCCATATTTTCAAAAAGAGTTAGAAATTGCGAATAAAAGTGCAACAGAAAGCGATCATACCTGATTCTTTTGTTAACATCATAGTATCACAGGGCAAAATAAAAGTCAAATATTTGAGTTGATTATTAGACCTTTATTTATCAACATATTTTGACAAATGTAAAGGACATGCAGTGAAATACATGTCCTTTACAGTCTTTTCTTATTTTCTTTTTAATATCTTTTTTAAATACTTACCTGTGTGACTAGCTGGATTATTAGCCACTTCTTCTGGAGTTCCCTTTGCAACAATTTGCCCTCCTCCTGTTCCACCTTCGGGACCAAAGTCCAAAATGTAGTCAGCACACTTAATAACATCCAGGTTATGTTCGATCAGCACTACTGTGTTTCCTCGTTCAACTAATTTATTCAATACTTCAATCAACCGTTTTACATCCTCAAAATGGAGTCCCACGGTTGGTTCATCCAATAAATAAATTGTCTTTTGAGTCATTGGTCGATATAATTCAGAACTTACTTTTACTCGTTGAGATTCTCCACCAGATAATGTGTCGGCAGATTGTCCAAGTTTTATATATCCAAGTCCAACATCAAGTAATGATCGCATTCGATCAGCTACAGCTGGAATATCAAAGAAAAATTCATATGCTTCCTCGATAGTCATTTCCAGGATTTCATAAATGTTTTTTCCTTTCTTTGCATTACTCGGCTTGAAATATACTTTCAATGTTTCTTTATCAAATCGTTTCCCGTTACACACATCACAGGTCACATATACTGTTGGCAAGAAGTGCATTTCAACGGCGATTTCTCCGTTCCCTTGGCATGCTTCGCATCGTCCACCTTTTACATTGAACGAAAATCGTGATGACTTCCAACCACGCACGCGAGCCTCTGCCGTATTAGCAAACAGGTCACGAATAAAAGTCCATGAACCTGTGTAGGTTGCTGGGTTTGAACGAGGTGTCCGACCAATTGGAGACTGGTCAATCATGATAACACGGGATAATTCACCGATTTTCTCGAATGTAGCGGCGTTAAATGTCTTTGCAGTTCGTGATCGTCGCTCTAATAATCCTTGTAAATTTTTATACACAACCTCATACATAAATGATGATTTTCCAGAACCAGACACGCCTGAAATTACTGACATACGCCCTAGTGGAATTTCCGCATTTAAGTTTTTTATATTGTGAATATGTGCTCCATGGATTTTTAAAAATCCCTTATCCTTATCACGGCGGTCTTTTGGAATCTCAACTTTTGCAATTCCTTGTAAGTAATCAATTGTTAATGACTGTTCTTTATTTTTACCTTCAAGGAGAGGTTTCAAATATCCTTGAACAATTACATTTCCACCATGAACTCCCGCACCTGGACCAATATCCACAATATAATCAGATGCAAAGATTGTATCTTCATCGTGTTCTACGACAATGATCGTGTTTCCGACATCTCGTAGGTTTTTCAATGTATTAATTAATCGGTCATTATCGCGTTGATGAAGTCCAATAGTTGGTTCATCTAATACATACAACGCTCCTACTAATTGCGATCCCAGCTGTGATGCGAGGCGGATTCGTTGTGCTTCCCCACCTGACAATGTATTGGCACGACGATTTAACGCCAAATACTGCAAACCTACATCATACATAAATAATAATCGATCTTCGATTTCTTTTATTACCACCTTTGCAATTTCTCGATCTTTTGGAGTTAAATGAAGTGATGAAAAGAAATCAATTGCTGCCTCAATCGATAAGTCGGTTATATCTACAATATTCATAAAATCTTTACGATTCTTTTCAGTTACTCGATCTGATTCAGTATTGCCATGCAAAAATACATGTAGTGCTTCCGGTCGTAAACGCGCACCATTACACACCTTACATACATCATCATTTTCATTTCCGAATAAATGATATGTTCCAAGTCCGTTACATTCTGGACATGCACCATAGGGACTATTGAACGAAAATAGACGAGGCTCAACTTCTGGATACGAAAATCCGTCATGGGGACATGATAATGTCGCCGACATTAAAAATTCTCGATCTGCTTTCGCCTCTTCGGTCATTGTTTCTAGATTCTCACCAGGAACTGAAAATACAATTCGTACCATGTTTTCAGCTTCTAATAATCCCAATTCTACCGCTTCTGCTAGTCGTTCTGTAGTTTCTTTAGGATTATCTGTAAACTCATGTAATGTAATTTCATCAACAAGAAAATCAATATCATGCTTTGAGTTTTTATCAAGCGCAACTTTTTCTCGTAAGTTTTTCATTGTTCCATCAATTCGTGCACGCAAATACCCTTTTCCTAACATATCGTATAACATTTGATAGTATTCGCCTTTTCGTCCACGAACAACAGGTGCTAGAATTTGCACTTGTGTATTATTCCATTCAACACCCATAATAGCTTTTTTACCTTTACTGCTAGCTTGGAATTTAGAAATCTTGTCGTGGATAAAGTTTAAAATTTCCTCGGTAGAAAGTTTTTCAATTTTTCGCCCACATTCAACACAATATGGTTTTCCCACACGAGCATACAACACACGCAAATAATCATAAATTTCAGTAATTGTCGCAACAGTAGATCGCGGGTTATTTGATCGAGATTTTTGATCAATCGAAATTGCAGGAGAAAGTCCACTGATTTCATCAACATCGGGTTTTGCCATTTGCTTTAAAAATTGTCGTGCATATGCGGATAATGATTCAACATATCGCCGTTGACCTTCCGCAAAAATTGTATCAAAAGCAAGTGATGATTTTCCAGAACCAGAAAGTCCAGTGATTGCAGTCATGGTTCCACGCGGAATTTCCACATCAATATTTTTCAAATTGTGTGTTCGTGCGCCCTTGATAATAATAGCTTCATCAACATTTTTTCCTGCTTTTTTCTTCATAATCACCTATTTTACCACATTTTTATATAATAAAAAAGGCCATATTATATGGTCTTTTTTATTACTTATTGAGTATCACTTGTCTGAAACTGAGGAATAACTGCACCTGTTCCGAACAGTGATCCTGTAAACAAACTTACAACGCTAAATAGTGTTAATAGTAAGAAAAGGGCAACTATTCCCCACTTCATATATTGGTTTAATTTCGTTCGTTCAGCCTCCACATCAGATTTCGACATTGAAATAATAATATTTCCAATGAAAAATAACATAGCGCAGGCAACCATAATTGGAATTACGCGTTTCGAAATAAAACCTGCAACACTTAGCGCAATGTTTCTAAATGTTGAAACCCCTCCACTACCAGCCGCTACTCCAGAAGGATCAGAAACTCCTATATTTCCTCCAAGACTACCAATACCTAGCGAATTTGCAAGAACAGTGATTACACCTAAAAATACAAATATTACAAATAAAGCGAGAATAGAGTTTAAAATTCCAGCTTTATATACATTTTGATCTGCTAAATTC
The DNA here is from genome assembly GCA_035426405.1 of Minisyncoccota bacterium. Taxonomy (GTDB): domain Bacteria; phylum Patescibacteriota; class Minisyncoccia; order Phycocordibacterales; family UBA1006; genus CALMMZ01. The sequence continues at coordinate 21,449 of DAOLZR010000002.1, forward strand.
TTTGATGTTAAATATTTTGCAATATTATAACCAAATGTAAGCACGGCAATTGATACTGCAATTGGGAAAAGCGCTTGAATGATTGTTTCAACTAAAGTTACTAAGTTTATAATTGACTGGGGCGCAGCAAGCGCAATACCAGGAATCATAACGAAAATAAACATAGTTAGCAGTCCGTATTGTATGTGATTCTTTTTTGAAAAATAGTGTTTCATAATAATTACTTCTTAACAATATCTGCAACAGTAGCTTGTAATGCTGCTGCAATAACATATGCACCCAATATAATCGCCCCACCAATAAGTGTCCATTGAAGCGCTGTTTTAGCTTCTTTAATTTTTTCTGGCTTACCGCGAGCTTGGATGAATAGAAATCCTGTCCATAAAATTGCAAGGGCAAGTAATGGAACCGCAATAGGAATAACAATATCATCTACGAGAACAGTGACAATTTTCGGAATAGTATCCAAACCATCTCGTAATGGACTTTCTAGTTTAGTAGAATCTGAAGTATTATTTGCAGGAGCCCCTTGGTTTGCTGCATTGGCTGGCTGAACAGCTGCTTCAATAAATTTTCCATCTTTGGCTTCAATTATTTTTGCACTACTAGCTGCATCTCCATAAGCTGTATCTACAAATTGAACAGCGAATTTTTGCGCCGCATTTAATCCGCTAATTTTTGCAGTAACAGTTGTATTTTTTCCATACTCAGCACTAACAGGAACAGTAATTGGATTACCATTTGGTGTTAGTTTTCCGTTAGCATCAACATTAAACAATTTTAGAAAAACTGTAGCGTCAGGAACTTTTCCAGTTTTTGTAGTATTAGTATAACTAACAATACTATTTACAGTAGCAGAAGTTGCGTCGCCAGATGTAATAGTTGGGTCTTTGAATTCAGTAGTCGTTCCACGCGAAGAACCAATCTTTGCATCGTAAGCTCCTGAAGTATTGAATCCAATTGCAGTACCTGAGCGATCAAAATCAAATGCATTTGATGATGCAATTAAATCATTTTCTACTATTTTAAATGTAAGAGGACCTTTATCAACATCAATATCTGAAAATTCACCAGTAAACTGTATGTCACTATGAGTAGCTAACTTAAATACAAGCTTTGTTCTGGAAATCCGAGTTGTTCCTTCATATAAGTCGGCAATGATTTTATCAGTTTTTACTGCGTTTGCTGGAATTGGTTTTGAATACAGAATATGCCCTGATATTGTTCCTTTTTTTGTATTATCATCTATTTTTGCTGAATCAATTTTAAAAGTAAGTGTTCCTTCTGATGTTACAGCTGTCGATGACTGCGTTGACGAAGTAGCCGCTGTTGCAACATTGAACACTTTTGACTGCGCTTCCAATTTTTCATCAGTAATCTTTATTGTAAATGGACCGTCTGAAGACTTAAATGATGTAGTAATTTTGTTTCCAAATGCCAACGCTTGAGCAGATAAATCGATTCCAATAGGAATCTCCTTGTCATACACAATAGATGCAGATGGGAGAGGTTTACCAACTCCTGGAATATTCTTTCCATTCTTATCAAAGAGACTTACTGATATGTTTGATCCTGCAGACAATGTTTTTAATGATGGTTTTGGATCTTTTACTGAAGCATACTTAATTGTTCCATTTACCTGAATCTTATCATCTCCATTTACTCCTACAATGTATTTTGGGTCAGCCTTGAATGTAACTGTTACCCCATAGTAAGTATCAACGACTGAAATTGTTGGTTCAGGCGCTTGTGATGTCGAGTTATTATTTCCTGTTCCTGTATTCGTAATGCCCCCGACAGCTTCTGCTTTCGCATTTGAAGTCCATGATGGAAGTGTTGAAATTTTTTCCGCCACCATCTGTTTATCAGATCCATACTTTAGACTAACATATGAACTTTTAGAACCTGTTGTCTTATCATAAAAATACACTACATATTCATTTCCTGGTCCTAGATCAGACCATTGATAACTATAAAGCGACTGAGTATTGAAAGTAATATTTTTACTATCAAGCGAAGCAGTTGCTTCAACTTTTTTCAACTCGTTCTTTTTAAATATTATTGTTTGAATAGA
>DAOLZR010000003.1:0-19648 GCA_035426405.1 Minisyncoccota bacterium
AAGGTTTACATTACCGCTTGCGATACGCAATCCTTTGTCTACTGCTCGAAGTCTCCGATAGTTAAATTCATCTCGGACATACCAGTGAATTTCAGGATTAATTATATTGATAGTTGCTGATTTTTTCGCACTAGCACCGCCTGAAACTGTTGAAACTACAGCCTCAATAACTTCTGATGTACGCAATTTATTATGTTCAATTATGATTGAATCTTTATTATATCCTCCTACATTTAATATTTTATTTCCGTTCCGATTCCAAAGAAATACAGCGTTACCAAGTTCTAATGAATTATTATTTTGGAAATTTGGAATAGCAGAAACTTTTATCAATGATTCTTGAGGTGCAAGTTTTTTTCCACGGTAAAACGGCGGGACATAGGAATTGATTGCTTCCCACAACACTGTTGTATCTCGAGGTGAAATATTTATCGTTTTTCTAATAGATGTTGTACCAGTACTAATTACAACTAGTATTTGGATATTTGATCCATAATTTCCAGAAGTAAGGTTGTAGTCTCTTTTCCCAACGCCGACCACTTTTGGAACATCGTCAACAAACCACTGAATTGAGTACCTGTTTAAATCAATAGTATTACTATCGAGTCTAATAGAAACATTTTGAAATGCAGCAGGAAATTCAGGCTCTACAATAACATCAATATCACCCTCGTTTACTGAAGAGCTATAACTAAGACTGTTTATCTTGATAATATCAGACTCATTAATTGTGACTACCTCAGGATCAGTGGTTGTATCTGCACTGGATTGAGCAAGAGCAATATGAACAGTAAAAAGGAATACGGATAGTGCTGTAAGAAAGGAGTAAAGAAACTTTTTCATAAAGTAAGTATATCATAAAATAAAACAACCAAAAACATGGTTGTTTTATTAAAGAAGACGATCTTCTTTTGCTTTTTTCATTTTTAATATCTGATTTGGATCAGAACTTACAATCTGGTCTTCGGTATAACTCGAAATAACCTTTATAGCTACATGTTTTAGGCCGGCAAAGAAGATTCCCTCACCTACACCAGACTCCAATAAGGTGTATTTTTCCTCGTCTGTTAAATGAAATACTTGTTGAAGTGTATCAATCGCTGTTGGAGATTGTTTCAAAAGTAATTGAATAGAAGAGTTGGTGATAATTGGAATTCCATATTTTGATTTAACGAAATCACCAACATCTTGTGTGATTGTTGCAAGACCCATAAAATACTTACGCCCTCGTTTTGCAAGCATAAACAGGAAGGATGCTGCCTCTTCGTTTTGCATCATTACCCATGCCTCATCTACCACCAATAATCTTTTCTTTATATTTTTTCTAACTGCGTTCCAAATAAAGTGCGTAATAATATACATTGCTGCTGGTTTCAGTTCATCTTCCATGTCTCGAATTGAAAACACAACCATTTTTTTATTAATATCTACATTGGTTGGCTGGTTAATGAAACCTGCCCATGTACCACGCGTATATTTTCGTAGTCGTTCAAGAAGTGACCCTGCTCCATCCATAGATGCTAATACCATTTCAAAATCTGACATTAATGGCGGTTCTGCCTTTGTAAAATCAGAAGTTGCAGTAATATCTTTTAATGCATATGTTTCTGTAATCGCTCGGTCCATTATTGAATCCTCTTCAGGGGAAAGACCGCCTAATATAATTCGGAATAATCCCACCAAGTGGATAATGTTTGATCGCAACACATCAGATGGTGCCTCGTCTGGTCCTGGGATTGGAACATCAAACGGATTAATATGATGGTTTGATGAAAGAGAAATATTAAAATATCGTCCACCAACAGATTCAGCCAAAAATTCGTACTCTCGTTCTGGGTCAATTACAATTACTTCTGTTTCGAACATTAATGTACGCAAAATTTCGAGTTTTGTAGCATATGACTTTCCTGCACCCGATGTTGCAAAGATTACAGAGTTATAGTTTGGCATCGAATACCGATCAAAGATAATTAAACCGGCATTTTGTCTGTTTACACCGTATAATATACCCTTATTATCTGTAAGCTCTGAAGAAATAAATGGAAAAAATGATGATAAGGGCCCTGTATCCATTTTTGTACCGATAGCTAATGCATCAATACCAAGAGGTGCCCCTGTAATAAAACCTTGTTCCTGTTGAAATAGTGCAGGTTTTAAATAGATCAATTGTGATTCTAATATTGAACGAATTTCATTCTCTACTTTGAATAGTTCATTTTCATTACTTGCATAAAAAGTCATATATAAACCAACTGAAAACATTTTCGCTTGAGCTTGTTGTAAACTATCACGCAAATTTTCTAGGTTTTGGTATGCAATATCAAGTTCTGGATCACGAACCATTCCTTTGTTTTCTCGAACTGATATTTGACTTTGTACCTCGGCAACCTTTTTCTGAAATTCTTTCATTATTTCAGCAGAGTTGATTGGTGCAATATGAACAGATACATCAAAAATCTTATCTAGGTTAATAATCGGAGCAAGCCACCCCTCGGTCAAGAATTTTGGGTACGACATTGTGAAATAAGTTTTTGCAATCTTATCACCAATTTTTATAAAACCAGAAGAAATCTCGATTGCAGAAGGTGCAATAATATCTCGTAATTCCATAGCTGCCGCATCATGAATATCCGTTGGAAGAACGGGAATAGGTGCTGTTATATTCGATTTTCCTCCAAAGAGGTTCGAAAAGATGGACATAAGTAATATTGATTATTTTTGCTCAAGCGCACCTGCTGCACTGTGTAATTCTCCTGGATTAAATGTTGTTTGGTAAAGCTCTATTAACTCTGCTGTTTCCAATTGGCGAGATTGAACACCAACTGCTGTAAGTCCTCCAGTGATGACAGCTAATCGCTGCTCTAATTGTGATCGAGACTCTTCAAATCGTTGCATTTCATTTGACATACCAACTGTTTGCTTTTTCTTGTTTCCCCCAAACAGTCCAGATAAAAAATTTGTTTGAGACTGTTGATCTAATCCCCCTCCTGAAAACGAGACAACTACATAAAAGTATTTTGTCATGATATTATATTGTTCATTGAACCATCTAATGAATTCGATATATTCTTTCGTTTGAATACGCATTAATTCTTCTGGAATTTCAGCTAATCTTTTTTCAAGTGATAGTAAATAAGGACGAATATCTAGTCTGCGCGAAGATGCCTGGATTTGGATTGCAAATTCAAGCGAATTCAGGAAGTTTTGAAATTGCATAATCGCAGCCTCTTGTTCATCTGCAGATTTTAGACCCAGGTTGATCGGGGTAGCCATAATAACCGCACGCATTTCACCGGTGGTTAAAACTACGATTCCATCGCGGATTTCTTTTATGGGAACAAATTTTTGTGAAGGTGTCTGTGCCATGTTGATTAATTATAGCGTGTTTTATCTAAAATATCCAAATTACGAGCGAGATCTTGGATGCGTCGAGCGGTCATAGGTTCTTCAGTTGTTTTTTGTGTTGTAATTTCTGGTGTTTGAATCGGTGAAACAGGATTCTTTTTTGGCTCTCGCTTCCAGACATATAATTTATTTTTTGTTATATACACTAAAAATGCTTGCCCAATTGTAATAAAAGCTTGACCATTTAATTTGTAAAAAGCCAATGCCCATGCCAATGCAGCAATAGCAAGCATAATTGGTATTGCAAAATAAATTGGCAATAATTTATAGATTGCAAAACATAAACCACCACCACCTGCAACATAAATAAACTGCTTAAATGTTAATGGTCCAAAAATTTTGTCTTGAATATCAATGAATTGTGGAACTTCAAATCGCATATAAAAAGTATATCATAAAAACCTCAATAAAGAGGTTTTATTTACTCTGATCCATTGATTGAATACTTGCATCAATAGTTTTTTGACGATCTTGAACTAATTTTTCAAGTTTTTCTTTGCTGAGTAGTGCAGGTGATAACACTTGATTGGGTATCTGTGATTGTGGAATCGTTGGCATAGGGGTTGGGCGAAACTGTAAAGGTATTATACTTTCTGGTTTTGTATCTGGAACTACTTGATTAATAGGTGTGGAGCCCCCGGTTCTAATTGTAGGCCCAGGCGGGGCTGTGTTAATTGGTGTTTCATCAGTTGTTATTTCTAATCCTGCTGACCCCATAACATTTTCCGGTGTTGTAATCGGATTATCGCCCCCATTAATAATATAATCGTGAATAGGAATAAATACTTGATGATTAATCTGTTCAATGATTTTTGATATTTCGGTTGGCGATACGGCAAGTTTTTCAGTTAAATGATCTGGATATTGTTCAGGAGAAATTAATCCAACTAATAACATCATTGTTTCCATTTGAAGGTCTTCTAATTGATCGATATGTAATCCATACTGATGACCAATTGATAATAATTGTGTCGCCCAATCAAATGATTTTAATGCCTGTTGATTAATATCTGGAAGATATATCAACTGCTCTTCAAATTGTTGTTTTAGTTTCTCATTCATACATAAAGTATATCACCACAGTACTGTAAAGCAAAAGAAAAAGCCGAAAGGCTTTTTCTTTTAAAACTAATTATTATTTTTTCTCATCTTTCTTCCCGTCATTTGGTTTTGCGTCAGGCTTAGGTTCTGGTTTCTTTTTCGGATCTGGTTTTTTATCCTCCTTTTTTCCTTCTACTGCAGTCTTGTAAACTTTTCCTGCTGCTGTTCGGTTGGCGTTGTTCACTGCTCCACCAAGGATTCGCCCACCGGTGATTACACCGATTGTTTCGGCAATAGCGCCAGTTGGCCTACTCATGAGGTCGTCAGCATACGCTATCTGATTCTGCTTGTTGGTATTATCAAGCGCAAACTTGTCTTTTGTTAATTGAATATTTTGATCAGCGATCTGTTTATCAAAGCTTTCGGTTCTACTTGATTGTGATTTCTTATAGTCTCCTTCCGCTTTTTTAATTGCATCATCAATTGCCTTTGTACCAAATTTCTTCTCTACTTCTCCTTTGGCTTTTCCAAGCATTCCAAATTTCTCTGTCTTTTTCTTTTCCTCCTTTATTTGGTCTTCAAGCTTCTTGATATCTTCAGGTAGGGTTGCTTTATTTTTCTTATCTTCCAGTTCTTTTATATTTCTATTTAATGCCTGCAACGCTTTATTATCTCCCTGAATTACCTGAATCTCACTTCGAGTTTTCTTGATATCAGCATCCAGTTCAAATACTTTCGCAGTATCCCCATCTTTTCGAGCTTGAGTAAGTTTTTCAGCCAACTCTTTAATTTTCTTGTTCTTATCGGCAATTTCTTTTTCAATCTTAGCAACTTCTTTACCTTCCGGAGAATCTTTCGCTGTAAGTTTAGCGATTTCATTTTCGTGTTTAACTTGATCAATAGTCTTACCTTTCATTGATGAAAGCATGGTGACTTTTTCAGCAAGTTTCGCATTCTTTTGTTCCAAATCAGTTTTCTCTGCAGTCAAGAGTGCTTTTTCAGTAGTAATCTTAACTTGAAGAGTTTGTTGTTCTGCATCAATTGCCTGTTTTCGGTTATTAATGTCTACAACTCGTGCATATTGAGGGTCTGTAATTGAAACATTACCAATCTGTTGTAATTCTGCGTCGAGCGCTGTTTTTTCTTTTTGTGCTGCTATATTCGCAAATACCTGCTCTTGAGTTTTCTTGGTTGTCTCACTCTGGATTAGGCTCAATCGCGCTTGGTTCTTAGTCATTTCAGCTGTTTCCTCATCAATTACACTTGCAACCGCAGCATCAGCAGGTTTGCTTCCTGCCTCTGCAGCGATTTTAGCTTCTTCTGCTTCTTTAGCTTTTTTAGCTGCAGCCAATCGTCGTTCAGTATTGCGTTGGTTAATTGCTTCACGAGATTGTGGATTAAGCTTGCGTTCTTCCGCAGCTTTTTCAGCAGCAGTAGCTTTCTCGTCTTCGATACGAGCTTTCCTGTCTTGCCACATTTGCTTGAAGTCTCCAGACTCGATGAATCCTCCCTTTTCTTGGAGACCTCGTTTTCCAAGATCGATTTGCTCACCACCCATTTTAGTAGCTGCTCCAAATTTATCCATTGCCCATTTATTGTTTCGAACATCAAATGTTGTTGCTCCTAATTTATTACCAACAGTTCGTAATCCACTTCCCACAATACCTGTACTACCAGAGTATTTATTGGCAAGGTTACTACCAATTTTTCCAAATGTTTGTCGTCCCGCTAACGCCATTCCACCTGTTGCTGCCCCTAATGCGAGTCCTGTAACAGCACCAGATGCCTTACTTACCATCTCGCCAACAACACCGGACATATCTGTTGCAATTTTCTTGCCTTGCATAAAAATGAAAACCGCGGCAATAACTGGAATAAATTTACTGATCGCAATATAGAACACACTAACAAACCAATTCGATTCCGGTGTATTTATTGCACTACCGATCGTAGTTAGAGTTGTCCCACCGATATTAATATCTAACACGGAAAGTGTTAAATAAATAAAGAATAGATATACAGGTGTGAGGAACGCAAGTTGGGTAAAGTTTTTGATCCAATTTTCAAAACCAATATATTTATTGTCTTCTAAAAACGGAATAGAATATGAAACAAACGCAAGAGGTGCCAGGATCATTCCCACCCATAATCCAAATATTCTACCTGCAAATACGAACATCATTTGCGCGAATAAATAAATAAAGATGAAATACAAAAACAATGACATTAATGAAATAATCAAATATGCAGCCAATCCTCCTTTTAGCGCAGCAGAGTCACTGGTTACAATACTTTGTGGATTAACCTTCGAAAGTAATAGTAAAGATGGAGATTTTATTCCTGCAGCTTGAAACGCTTGTGCTGCAACTCCTGCTGTTCCATCCCCTGTGACTTTAATATCTAGCCTGTTGTACATTATATTAGAGAATATATCGGCAGTTTGAATGATGAGTCGACAGAACAATAAACTGAAATTGATCAACAGCGCCATAATAACTACGCGGACTACAGTTCTTTTTGGGTCGAATGATGTTCCACCGATACTTGTTTTATTCATTATTAACATGAACGCAGCAACGAATAATGAAAAAATAAATCCTATGTTTGCAAAGTCTCTAATAATTGACCACCCTGTTCTAATACCATCAGCGATTGCATCGCAAGAATCTGCATCACAGTACCCATACATACTAGGGTCAATAGAAAATTTAAGAAACATATCTGACAATGTTCCTGTTATGATTGCGACAAATGACGGAATAGGAACAATGACGAATTGGATAATTGAATGAATAATCCAACAACCAATGTTTAAATCACTCCATTCTCCACAAAATAAATTACCTCGCCCTGCTTCTGCTGCAGCTGCCGCAGCATTTGCGTCAAATTCATCATCTGCTGTGATATTACTAGTAGCATCACCAACTGTGTAATACATTTTCTCAGACTGAACTGGTTTTCCTGATGATGTTAAGAAATTCCTACTATAGATATACCATTCTAATTGCTTACCATTATCATAAATCTTTGTCTCAGATATTAATGCCGTCGGCGAATTATATTTCTTGTCATATGGCATTGGTGAATCGATAGGGTTTGCGCCACCTCTATCTGCTATATGTAGGACAAGGTCATCTGTAACACTGTCACTAGTAGATTTACTTGCGTTTTGATATTCAAAAGTGAATTTAAATTGCAGTGATCCAGGTTTATCAGGATTAGGTTCTACAACGCTTAATTTTGAAAAAACAGGAACAGTATCACCGCGGACATTGCTGGCCACTTTTATCACTTCTTGCGATACGATCTCTCCGGCCTTAAGCTCAAACCTAAGCTTAGAAGATATTATGTCGTTTAATGCTAAGTTATAATCTTCCCAAAAATATGCCTCATAAATACCGTCTTCGGAGATTATTAACGACTGCTTTGCCTGTGTAACAGTATTATTCTTGAATATTGTATCGTTTATATTACCCTGGGTCGAATCGAACTCCAAGTCATCGGCTATTGTTTTTGAAGTAGGACTTATCTGTTTTACATTATACCGAAGATCAATATTGCTTCTTACATGATAAGAATCGTCACCCATAACAATATTAGTACCATCAGCACCATATTTAACATAAGTGATTAGATTAAATCCATTCAATGTTCCTATGTTTTTCTCAATGGTTATCTCCTTTTGAAATGTTGTAGAAATACTATCCTCCCCACCTGCTGCAGCAATATTAACATAGGGTGCCGCAGAAAAACTGATGGGAGCAAATGTTCCAATCAGTACTGCAAATAAAATCAACCCATGAAAGAATTTCTTCATAATCAATAAAAAGTATACCATATTATTCATTTACAACAATATTTTTCTAATAAAAAACAGCCAAGTCAGGCTGATTTTTATTAGATACTATCTGTAAACAAATAACTCACTAATGATTTTTTAGACATACGCATCCACCCCGCCGGATCGCACAGAATTGGCTTGTATGGTTTTGATGTATATGACACATATTCACGAACAAACATATTTAGTCGACACATTGAGATATCACCCTGATCATTATCGCTCTGAGCGATTAATCCCCAGACATGTTTTGGGATATCTACCTGATAGAATTCTGCTATCGCTGTTAAGCCAGGATTTTTTGGATTATCATTATCATCTGTTGCTCCTTCTATACCAATATCTTGTTTACATCTCATATCTGTCCCAGTACAACTATTCTCTGGTTGGTTTTGATAATAATTGATTGGATCGGATAGTATGCTAATAGAGTTTTCCATAGCACTTTTTATCTCTGGAGTTTTAAACTCATTTTTCCTAGCTTTTAAAATATCTGCCATTTTTTTATGACCATTAGGATCTGTTTGTAGGGCTGAATTATTTCTTATGATTGATTTAATTAAATTACAATCACTTGTTAAAAGTGTAATTTGTTGAATATCGGTTTCCAATGATTTTAATTCAATACTTGCTTTGTTAATGGTATAAGGAATGGAAATATCATTAACAACTGAATTATACAATGTTCGAGCTGCATTTTTTCTCTTTTGGTATTCAACTGCAGGGGCGCTTTCTGAGTCCCAGTTCTTTATATAGTTTTCTGGATAGATCCATACATTCCACAATGCATCTAGTGCGAATGTTTTTTTAGAAGTACAGTTTATATCACACGATGATTCTGAATCTACACTGAAGTCTCGAGACTGTACACCAGATAGTAACCATACTGTTGCCAACACAAATTCCTTATCAGGAATTGTAGGATCATATGATGACTGATCGGAACCCGCTGTAATGTCTTTTGCCCAATCGAGAACTGTTTTTTTATCAGCAGCTGATAAAGCGTTCCATTCTGATTCAATAATAGGAGCCTTTGCAGGTAATCCACGCATTCGTTTTGCCCAGTCAATAAATGTTTTTTGTTCTGCTGCTGATAGTCGTTCCCAACCCGAATCAGTAAATGTTATATATTCTGGAACCCGTAGGCTTGGATCAATAGCATTTAACTCGCGAACATTACCTTTTAGTTGGCTTTCTACTTGGTTTAGAATATTTAATGTACTTTGCTTTTTAATTAATTCTCGTTGATGTTCTTGGAAAGCATCACGAACTCTGGTGATAACAGAAATCGAAGATTGCATCACAGAGGCTCCTGGTATGTTTAATTCTGGTCGTTGGGTAGCTTGCTGCATTTCCGTAGTTGCATATTCAACACTTGCGTTTATATCATCATATACTGCTTGTCGCCATGCCTTATTATCATCGTTCCCTTTTTCTTTCATTCGTTCTAGTTTTGATATTTGAGCTTTTTTGTAAATTTGTAATCGCTTATCGAATCTAAAATCAGGTCCAGGTAAACATGCGTCTAGTGCCAATATTTTATCAGCAAAATCATCAGATGTTGCTGAATCAGTTTTGGTAACCTTACTATTATAAGACCGCAACAAGTCTAGCTCTAGTCTTGTAGATGCTAGTGCTGATGGAAATTCTACCGACATATCAACAATTGTTGTGGGTGTTTGTGTCCAAGGTATGGATTGACCATTTTTTCCAACAAGTTGCTCTGGTCCACCAACCGATGAACCTGAAGGTTTAAATTCTGCATTCAAAGCCGTAAGACCACCTTTGATAAAGCTGTTTACAAGGCTTAATACCATTCCTCCGATAACCTCACCAATTTCATCAGCTCCTTGTAGTTTTTTAGCACCTTGTTCAAGTGCACCTGAAAGCATGCTTGTAGTTGTTCCTACTGGGTTATTAATAAATTCTTCTAGACACCCTCCATAGCTTTCTACCATACCTTTTACAATATCTGCTGAAGCAGCTGCGCTATCTTTTTTAATTTGACCAGTCAAACTACTTGTCTGCCCCTGAGGAATAGAAGTAGTATTTATACTTGTCGCCACTGTCGCCACTGTTGGCGCTGTATTATTATTTATATTTTTTACAGCATCTTTATTTTTCTTTACCTGGTCAATTTTTTCTTTTGTTTTTGCAACATCGGCCTTATAATCCTTGAAACTTTTTTCACATTTTCCTTGTGGTTTTGTCCCCGGTGCTGTTAGTTTCAGAATTTCAAGCTCCTTCGCTTTGGCGATACTGGTCTGTAATTGTGTTTGAGCAATTAACCCTGATCCGATGTTTGTATTAATTGGATCAGATAATGCTAGCAAGCCATCGATTCCACCCTTTGAAACATTGTCTGGAAATTCCTTCCAGTTTGGACCGACAACTTGCTCTAAACTATATCCACCCAGGCCTTGCCCGCTTGCTGCATGTGCAGCATCTTGAACCATAGACTTAGCAATCGTCTGTGCATATGGATTATTAGAGATTCCTAGGTCTGTTATAAACATATCAACCTTGCTCCGTTCAAAGTCTGCGAAATAATCAGTGAAACTTGATACAAAACTATTTTGGCTACTGTCACCACTGGCTCCACCAGTTGCCTTGTTTACAATCTTATTTCCAATTTTTGAACCAGCTAATTCGGCCAGCACACCTGCTAGTGTGTCTAATCCGTAATCTTTTACAATGTTTAAAATACGCTGAGCCATTGCGGGTAAGTCTGTATTGAATTGTGCCTGAGTTATTCCTGGTGAAAATATTGAAACCAATATTAACATTGCAGTCATTTTTTTATGTTTCATGTTCATAATATTAATTGGTTGCCAACATTTTCTCCATGGCAGAATAAGTGTTTAATAATGAGTTATAGTTTTTTTGAAAAACTAGAAATAATGCAATCCGAGTAGACTCTTCTACTGCTCTATCAGTTGTTCTAGACAGCGCACTACTCATTTTCCTCATATTATTCAAAAGAAGTATATGATTTTCTATAAATTCTATTGGAACAGGTATTGCTTTTACGCTTGAAATGGTTTCGTTTAGACTGTTTTGAAATACCCCCAACTCAATACTTCGTTTTCCACTGAACAAGCTTTCATAAATAGTTTTTATCGACGCATCACTTAGAATGATAACTTTCTGCGCCCTTTGTATTTTACTTCTATAGTCAGATATCGAATTATCTTCTGAAAATTCAATATCATCAATAGTATATTCTGGAACTTGATTATCCATGGAATCCGCAAGATCTAATAGTTCTTTTGTTGTTGCAGCTTGAACTGCCTCGTTGATATTTGTTCCTTGTACATCCGTTTGTAATCGCTGATAGATTTTTAAGGTGAGCTTATCGTCAGTTGTTACAAGTTTTTCGGAATCTTTCAAAACTTGGCGCAGTGTCTCAGGTACTTGTTCCAATGTGTTAATAATGTTTGGATCTGTTCCCAGTAAAGATTCTTGCCAGTCTGCAAGTCCGTCACCATCAGTATCTTTATCTACACTTAACGGCACTTGCCGTTGGTTAACAGTCGACTGAACAAGTTCTAAGTCGGGTCGAACTGAAATTCTATTAAATACTAAATCTTTTAATTGCAGAATAGGATTTTTTAATGCATACAAGATGGCAATCAATATGATAATACCCACTACTATTCGTATTCGTTTGCTTGGTAAATATTTTTCCCACGGACGGATAATTGCTGAGATATTTTTATCAATATTAATCGTATCTTTTTTTGAATCAGGTGTATTCATATTAGTTTTTATTATACAATACATTGGTAATAAAAATCCAGTCATCTACGGTTAATTCTTCGGACCGTACTGTAACTTTTAATGATCGATTTTTGAATTGCGTTTCCCATAATTCTCGATTGCCTAATTGTTCATCAATTAAATTTCTTATTAACATCTTTCTCTTGTGGCCAAATCCAGCATGAATCACTTTAAAGAATAATTCTTCAAATTCTGCGTTTGGAAATCGGTCCCGTGATATATGTTCAACAGAAAAAACTGCAGAATCCACGCGTGGCACAGGATTAAAATTTCCTCGTGCAACATTAGTAATGCGTTTTGGTGTTCCATACACCTTTACGCTCAAAGAAAGAAGAGATTCTTTCTTATCATGCGCTAGGATACGGTCAACAACCTCTTTTTGGACCAATAGCACCATCTTGCTGGGTTGGTAGGGACCACTTAGAAACATTCGGATGATTAGCCCTGTTAGGTTATAAGGAATATTTGCCGCGATTGTATACTTTGAATTCTTATTTTTTCGCAGTGTTTCAGGATCAAAATCTTGAATATCTTGATTTATAAGGATTAATTGTCCAGTTTTAATCTGCTTTGCGAATTTTTCAGATAAAATACTATATAATGTATCGTCTTTTTCAATGGCTACCACATTTCCACCTACTTGGAGTAGTTTTTCAGTAAGTGCGCCAAGCCCAGGACCTATCTCAAGGACAGTATCACCGGTAGTTATCTTTGCTGCCTCGATAATTTTAGTTAATACTCGTTCGGAGTTTAGAAAGTTTTGACCAAGGGATTTTTTAGGGACAACAGGCAAGTTCATGATTACATCATACTCTATTTAGCTTTTTCAAGAAAGTATAATACTTCTTTTTGACAAGATATTATATTTATATCATTATAGTTTTTTATCCTTGCTGATAGCTCATCCTGTGTTACCCTTAGAAGCATAAGTGGGTAACACCCCTTTTCCGACCAGTAGCACGACAGACACGATTGAATGACTGAGACTGACCGTAAAAAACTATTCAAATCCTTATAATTAATGATTATCTTGGTCGCTTTGAATATGTTTTATATTATTTTGGCTTATTATACCTTCTCCTAAAAATTCTTTGTTTAAAAAAGCTGTGAGCGCCGCGTTCCTAGGAGCGATTTCGATCTGGATTATTCACCCAGATCTTGTTTCTGCTGGATTATTTAGTTCACCTGCTTCAGCGAGTACTCCAAAATCTGAAAGTGTTCAAACACTACCTATTTTAGAGGCAAAAAAATGGTCACCTATGCTATTAGCACAGGTTGACACCACTGCTCCTATTACAGATGACGACACGATGGCTGTCCCATTTTCATTATATGATATGGAAAATGTGGTTATTCCAGAAAAAGATACAATTTCTACTTATGTTGTACAAGCCGGAGACTCACTCTCAGAAATTGCTGACAGATACGGCGTTTCCCCAAACACGATTCGTTGGGCAAACAACATACCTGCAAAAGCGGGCATTAAGGTTGGTCAGAATCTCTTAATATTACCTATTACAGGAATTCGTCATAAAGTTGCAAAGGGTGATACGCTTGCAAGTATTGCAAAGAGATATAAGTCAGATGCTGACGATATCGCATCATTCAACGGCTTCGAGTCAGGAGAAAAGCTGACCGCTGGTGAATATATTATTGTTCCAGATGGAGAAATGAATATTCCAACAGAACAAATTAAGACTAAAACAGTAAAAGTTTCTACTACTTCAAGTAGTAAGTCATCGTCAAGCAACACACAACCAGTCTCAGGTGGGTACTATGCTCGACCTGTGGTAAACGGAATATTAACTCAAGGATATCACGATCAGTACCATGCATTGGATATTAGTCTTCCACGAGGCCAGGCAATGGGTGCTCCAATTTTAGCATCTGCACCAGGTACTGTAATTGTTGCAAAATCTTCAGGATTTAATGGTGGTTATGGCGAAATGGTTATTATTCAACACGATAACGGAACGCAAACACTATACGCCCATTTATCAAGTGTAAAAGTTTCAGTCGGACAACAAGTCGACCGAGGCCAAGTTATTGGTGGTATGGGAAGTACGGGACGATCAACAGGGCCACACCTACACTTTGAAGTTCGTGGCGCTAAAACTCCAATGATGGGTTATACAAGAAGATAATAAAAAACCGCAGTGCGGTTTTTTATTTTGGTCGATATTGGAGTGATTCAAGAATATGTCCCTCGTTTATTTCTTCTGACTGCTCTAAATCTGCAATTGTGCGAGCAAGTTTTATGACGCGATGGTACGCACGAGGTGATAATTTCATAACTTGAGCACTCTTGTTTAATGTTTGTTTTGCTTCATCTGTAATAGATAATTGTTCGACATCTTTTGATTGCATATGCGCATTTAATTTCTTATAAGTATCAAATCTCTTGAACTGATTATCTCGTGCCTGTTTTACTCGTAATTTTATATCATTACTTTTCTCTGCATCGTGGTGATTGCTCAGTTTCTCATAATCAATGTGTTCAACGGGAATCCATAAATCGATCCGATCCATGATAGGTCCAGAAATTTTTCGGTTATAACGCGCGATGTCGTTTTGTGTGCAGATACATTTTTTATGTAATGACCCAGAGTTTCCGCATGGGCATGGATTCATTGCTGCAACCAGTATAAATTGTGATGGGAATACTGCATTCCCTTTTGCTCGGGAAATATTTACAACACGATCTTCCAAAGGTTGTCGTAATGATTCCAATACCCGCCCCTCAAATTCTGGAAACTCGTCTAAAAATAATATTCCACGATGGGCCAGAGTTACCTCACCAGGTTTTGGAATTGATCCACCACCAATTAATGAAACATAGCTGGAAGTGTGATGAGGTGCACGAAACGGAGGATGAATAATGAGTGATTGCTGTAGTTTTCCAGAAATACTATGAATACCAGTTACTTCCAATGCTTCATCAAGTGATAATATTGGTAATATTCCAGTGAACGCCCGTGCTAGCATTGTTTTTCCTGTTCCCGGAGGTCCATACATTAATATGTTGTGCCCGCCAGCAGCTGCAATTTCAAGTCCTCGTTTTGCAATTTCTTGTCCTTTAATATCAAAAAAATCAGTTACCGATTCACATGTATCATTAAAATCAATCTGAGTTTTCGGTTCTGGTTGTATTTTCTCGTTACTGGTTACATGATTTACGACTTGTTGTAGTGTATCAACTGCATAAATTGTTATTTCATCAACTAACGCCGCTTCGCTTGCATTTTTTCTTGGTACAAAAACCTCGGTGAAACCTTTTTGTTTTGCATGTTGTACCAATGGTAATACTCCACCAACGCTATGTACGCTTCCATCAAGCGAGAGTTCTCCTAGGAATATTATTTGTTCTGGATCAAAATCGATTGTATGAGACGATAGTAGATAACCAAGCGCAATTGCAAGATCAAAATATGAACCCTCTTTTTTCAATTCTGCCGGAGCAAGAGATACAACAGTTTTAAAATTTTCTTGTTTTGGTGACACAAATCCCGAATTTTTTATTGCACTGGAAACACGATCACGAGATTCTTCCACAGCTTTATCAGGTAATCCAATAATAGTAAAACTGTGTAATCCGTTTGTAATATCAACCTCTACAGTAACTATGTGTCCTTGTAGTTGAAATGGTTGCGCGCTGTATACGCGAGAAAAAGTAGATAGCATGTGTTAATAGATAACACATGTATATAAATAAAAAATAAATTATGTGAAATTTTGTTATAAAAAACCTCTCACAAAGAGGGTTTTTTATAGGTTCATCATTTTCTTACAAGTTCGTGCGGCTGGATTTGCCATCAAGCGGTCTGCTTCGATAGGTTCACCAGACTTTTCACATACGCCGTATGTTCCTGCGTCCATTTTCCCGAGCGCGTCAGTCACCTCTTTGTATCGTTTTTCGATTTCACCTAGTCGTGCTGAGCGAGATTCAAAATCCTCCACATAATCAGCTTGGTCAGTATAGTCAGACTCCGCTTCACCATCTGTTTCCATAGGAACAGCTTGCCAGTCACCTGTTGAAGGGTTCTGTTTACCAATACCAGAAAGCTCGTGATGAAGTGTTTGTTTTTCAGTTTCAAGGATACCTTTCAGTTGATCCAATGTTTTTTTATCGATGTTTTTCATTGGAGCGAGTATACCAGAAACAGCAGGTTTGTCACGCAATTGGACTAGCGCCCAATCATGCGTCGAAGAACTGGTTCTGCAATATCTGTTGATGTTGTTATTAATAGAGTCTGATCTGTCAAAAATCCATAAGTTACTGTATATCCTGATGATAGTGTTGCTGTGCGCAAAGGAATATTGTTTACAATAATGTCCTTGAATGACGGAGTTTCTGATTTTAATAAATTAGAAACAAGTTGATCTGGTGCAAACAATGTAATAGTTCCATCTATGAGTGTGCTTTCCCAAGTTCTCATAATTGAATACATAACATCATATCCTTGGAATTGAACTAATAAAAATGGAACTTTTTCTTTTCCGACTGGATGGTAATAACCGTACACATATTCGTCAGCTTTATCAGCGAATCCAACTGGAAACTTCATATCGAATGTCGATACAAATGTTGCTAAACTAGTTTTTTCTCCTGACTGCGTTGGTACAATAGACGAAAAAGTTTTTTCCGATATTTCCCCAACTTGAACAGCTCTAAGCTGTTCCTTTAATTGGTAGTCTTGTACTCCATTTAATTCGAACGGTTTTATTGTTTCGACTCGCAATAAATTAGTTTCATATTTTTTAGTTGGCGATTCAACCAATTGAACGACAGTCGGTAGTAGTGGAATTACTCCATATATTAACCCTCCGATACTTGCGGTAATTAGTATAATGGTTCCAATAATATAAAATATATTTTTGGGATTTTTTACACTTACTTCTTTTTCTTCACTCTCGCGTAATCGTGCCTCTGATAATAATTCTGAAATTATTTTTCCTTGATATCCTGCAATACTTTGCGCAACATCAGTATCATAAGTTACTGTAGACGGGATCGCTGCTTTTGCCTGATTCTCTTTCTGTTGCTGTTCAGCTTCGAGTGTCTTTAGTGCTTGATTATGTTCATCAGTTTTTTGAATTTGCTGGAATACATTTTGAAGTTCAGTTAGTAATTCGATTTCATTAAAATCTGTAAAATGCCCTGAACCAGTCAATGTTTTTACTTGTCCTGGCATTAATTCCGCAAACTGTTTTGATTTTTGTGGTTCTACAAACGGGTCCTGCGCATTCCATATATGAATAACTGACGAGGTCTTTGTCTTTAAAAGATTCCAGTCAAATGGGTTTTTAAGAAAACTTTCTGCAATTGGCGCAAGCGCCAAATGGGCTGGTGCTTCTGCGCATCCAGCGATACTAATATAATTCCGAATTGGTTGTGTGAATGTTTTAAGCCAAGAAAGAGTTAATAACGAACTGATTCCGTGACTGATAATAATTGTGTCTGCATTAATTAAATTATTATACTGTTGCAAATGATTCACCCAATACTCCATTCCCTGTTCTGCGCCTGTCGGAAGTTCTGGTGTGACGACTGAATAACCTGCTGGAGCAAGAGATGTAATTTGTGGATACCAATACTCTGTTGGATTGGTAAACGCATCATGTAGTACGATAATGTTTTTCATAGAATTGATTTAGTTCATTCGTTGTTAATACAACTTTTTTTCATCTGCGTGCCTGATATTCGTTCTTAGTGAGCGTGGCACTCATACTCGATTTCAAAAAAGTTGTATTAACAACTTCTTCACTACAGTTACTCGGACATTAGTTTTGGTATGTGTAGTGTGTTTTTTCTGAAATCGAGTATGGTCTTATAAATCGTTAAGAATGAATACAGCTACGCAGATAAAGAAAAAATATACTACACATATCAAAACAACAAGATCATGTTTATTATACAATAGTTTACGCAACAAAAAAACCTCGAACATGTCGAAGTTTTTTTGTTTGATTATTTTAAACCAACTTTTGAAAGAATTTCTTCGTAAGTAGCGAAGTTTTTCTTTTTCAAATAACTTAATAGCTTGCGTCGTTCTGCAACCATAATGATAAGTCCTCGTCGTGAGTGAATATCTTTTTTATGTAGCTGAAGATGAGCTGTTAATTGGTTGATTTGCTCGGAAAGCAACGCAACGCGAACTTCCGGAGATCCAGAATCAGTTGCAGATGATCCAAAATTTTTAATAATTTTTGCTTTTGATTCTTTGGTTAACATGAGATACATTGTAGCATATCCAGGAAAAAATGCAAGCCCGCACACCCAGAATATGGGTGTGCGGGCAAGTATTTAGTAATGCGATGACTAAATTTATATAGGGATAAGACTATCAATCGCAAGTATTGAATTACTTAGTTGATACCAATATTGGGTAAATAGTCTATCTTTAGTAGCTTATGATCTTCATCAAGAAATACCCCGATTCCATCTGCTTGCCATCGTGTTTCACGGGAAACATGGTTCTTCGCCAAGTAAATATCAATTGTCTTTAAAAACCGTCTCATTTTTGATTTTGAGATATTTTGGAATGGATTTGCCAATTTCCGATTTTCCAGGATAAATGTTTCCCGTGAAACTATCCTTTTCGGGTTATTCGGTATTGTTCCACGTGAAACATCTATATCTTTAATATTTATAGACATTTCACATGAAACAGACTCATTTTGCGTTGTTGGTGTAAATGTCTTAGTTTCATGTGTAACAGTCAATGCTTTAATTTCTAGAAAATATATCCGCGAATCTTTAACTGCAATAATATCAATTTCACCAAATCTACTTGAAAAGTTACGATCTATAATTGAAAAACCATGTTTCACGAGAAACATTTCAGCAAATTGCTCACCAAGTAAGCCAATTTTTTGTTTTTCAGATGTAAATATTTTCATATACTACAAATCAGAATTTACTTATTACAGTTTCACATGAAACCAATATTAAAGAAATTATAAGTATGTTTCACGTGAAACACTTTTATTTTCCACATCCATATAAAATAAGGCTCAATTTCAAGTAATCCCTAGGACCCTTATTGTATAAGTGTTTATTGGGATTATAAAGTACAATATGTGCACTTTATAGACAATATTGGACAAATAAAGGACATATTGTTTGTGTCGCTTATGAACAGTACCCACCATGTTATCCACAGTTTCCACTATTTATAAAGCTATTTTACCACATCACGACATATAATAATAACTACGCCAAATACTCTTGGACATAGTTACGGACATGATTTTTAATACGACATTGATGGTTTTGGGGATAGTCAGTGGAAAAGGTGAGTCAAATATTGAATATTCATTAAAGTATGTTACAGTGACTAAATATTGCGGGCATGGTTTAGTGGTAAAATACATCCTTGCCAAGGATGAGTCGGGAGTTCGATTCTCCCTGCCCGCACATAAAGAAAAACCACCCCATTTTACTAGGTGGTTTTTCTTTATATTTTAATTTGATTTTCTTTTAAATCCGTGCTATTTTATGTTCGTTGCACCTGTGGTGAAATGGATATCACGACTGACTTCGGATCAGTTATTCTAGGTTCGAGTCCTGGCAGGTGCACA
>DAOLZR010000003.1:19748-22187 GCA_035426405.1 Minisyncoccota bacterium
ACTGACAAGGTAATTGCAGGAGTATTAGGTGGTTTTGCTGAATATGTTGAAGTTGATTCAACTGTTGTTCGACTTGGATATGTATTAATAACATTATTGTCATGCTTTGCAGGAATTTTGTTTTATATTATTGCTTGGATTATTATTCCAAAGAAGGTTTCACATGAAACAAAACATGAGCATCATACTCATGAAGATTCCAAAAAAGAAGAAGAGAAGTCAGATGTTTCACAAGAAGCTAAGTCTGAATAATATATGGAGGCGAATGCTTTTTATTCCAAATTACTTGAAAGGGCGCTAAAGGAGATAAAAAAACACAATTTAAATGTGATTGTTTTTGGACCCCTGCGAACTCAAACTAATGAATATGATAAGCATGTGTTGTTGTTTGAAGAGGCTCACAATCTTTTGAAGTCAAAAAAACTGAAGATTTTTAATCAAATCCCTTATCTAGATATTAATCTTGAAGGGGCTCCCTTTGATTTTGATAAAAAATTTCCGATATTCTTTGGAGGCATTATCTCTTCGGGTTTAATAACAGATGCTTATTTTATGAAAGGTTGGGAATTGTCACAAGGTTCTCATTTTGAGCATGATTTGTGCACTAATAATAATATTAAGATTCATTATCTTTAATCTATGGATTTCATCATCCCAACAAACGTTTCACATGTAACAGAAACATTAAAAAACGCTGGCTTTGAAGCGTTTCTTGTTGGTGGGTGTGTACGAGACCTACTTATTTCTAATAATGGTTTTTCTAATGATTCTTCAATTTCTGCGCGACTCGAAAAGGGTAATGGTGTGAAACCAGAACAAGGGTTCGAACAAATGCTCGAAATCTCAGAATCATTAGAAAAGCCATTAAATAACTATGTTTCACAAGAACCAAAAGACTGGGATATTACAACGAATGCAAAACCTGAACAGATTGTGAAACTGTTTGAAGATAAGGGTTTTAAGGTGGTGTATGAAAATAACTTCGGAACTGTTTCTATTGTCTTTGAAGAAGAGTCTTTTACAAGTAGTGTCCGTGATGTGCAAATAACGCCATATCGACTTGAGAGTGAGTACTCAGATAACCGACATCCCGATAGTGTGTCTTTTAGTGACACGATTCATGACGACCTATCACGACGAGATTTCACCATGAACGCAATTGCACTGGATCCTGAAACATTTGAAATCATCGATCCGTTTCACGGGAAACAGGCAATTGAAAAACAAATGATTATTTCTGTAGGCGATGCAAAGGATCGTTTCACAGAGGATGCGTTGCGTATTATGCGTGCGATTAGATTTTCCGCACAGCTTGGATTTACTGTTTCACATGAAACGATGAATGCGATTAGTGAGACAAGGGAACTATTGAATAATGTTTCAGCAGAACGGATTCGCGATGAATTCATCAAAATTATTAATTCAGATGCTCCGGCCATTGCATTGTTTCACATGAAACAGCTTGGATTACTTGAAATAGTATTACCGGAAATTATTCCTGCAATTGGATGTGAGCAAGGTGGTGTACATATCTATGATGTGTTTGATCACTTGGTTTATGCATTACAACATGCAGCTGATAAGAAATTTCCATTTCATATACGACTTGCAGCGTTGTTTCACGATATTGGGAAACCAAAAACTCGACGGCCAGGCCATAAAAAGGCGTACACATTTTATGGTCATGAAGTAGTTGGTGCACGGATTGCACAGAAAATAATGGAACGATTGAAATTTTCAAAGACTGAAACTGAATTAGTTGTGAAGTTTGTTCGTTGGCATATGTTTTTTAGCGACACAGAATCGATAACACTTTCAGCGGTGCGTCGCATGATTGCAAATGTAGGTGCAGATTATATTTGGCAATTGATGCAAATCCGTGAATGTGATCGTGTGGGGATGAATAAAACGGAAGCACCGTATCGATTGCGAAAGTATTTTGCAATGATCGAGGAATGCTTGCGTGATCCAATCAGCGTTTCACAGCTGAAAGTGGACGGAAACTATTTAATGAAAGAGCTTTCTGTAAAACCAGGACCGCGCATGGGCTGGATGTTACATGCATTACTCGAGGAAGTTCTGGAAGATCCAGAAAAAAACACGATTGAATATCTTTCAAAGCGTGTTGGTGAATTTGAGCAGCTTTCTGACGCAGACTTAAAACAACTTGGTGAAGCAGGGAAGGAAAGAAAGGAGCAAGAAGAGCAGGAAGAAGTGAAGAAGTTACACGTGAAACATGGGGTAAAGAAGTAAAAGAAAAAGCCTTGCATCAATTGCAGGCTTTTTTGTATTACTCCACATTTTTGTTAACCACCAATGCGAGGACAGATCAATTAAGATCGGAGTGTTTATATATTGAGACTAATACATTTTACGAAGCAGTCTCAGAATCTTCGCTCACTTTTTCGGTCCGTAGACTTACTTTCTGTTGCTAATCGG
>DAOLZR010000004.1:0-9209 GCA_035426405.1 Minisyncoccota bacterium
CTTATCCTGGGGCTGGAGAAGGTCCCAAGGGTTTGGCTGTTCGCCAATTAAAAAGATACGCGAGCTGGGTTCAGACCGTTTAGGAATTGTTATTGATATATTTATATAACTTTAATGATTCCTATACCGTCTGAATCCTCTCACAACGACACAATCAGGTTTTTCGATCTAAAAATAAAATAAATAAGATAGACCCATCCAATTGCGGCGGTCATATATGGCGACATATATCGACAGATTCAACTGATATCGGAAAACTCCTAACTCATTCGAGTGGACAATTCCGAGGGAAATATATTTTGTGAATTTCATAGAGAGTCAAGATAAACATAGCGTGTAAATAGGTAAGCACGTCCAGGTTATTCTGGAAAGTCGTGGTCAAATCCACGTTTGTAAATCTTCTTTCAAGTGGTAATTTTAAATGAATTACCCTTTCTATGAAATTCATAAGATCTATACCCGTAGAGACTGAATGTTGAAATACTCTCTGAGTATAAGCTACAGTCCGATCCCTGAAGTAATTCAGGTTCCAAGAAATGTCTCATCACATGACTTGGATGTAAAACTAAAGTGCGCAAGACAGGTTGGTCTCCTATCTACTGCAGGCGTTGATTATTGAGGAGATTTGTTCCTAGTACGAGAGGACCGGAATGAACTAACCTCTGGTCTACCAGCTGTCCCGCCAGGGGCACCGCTGGGTAGCTAAGTTGGGAAAGGATAACCTCTGAAAGCATCTAAGAGGGAAGCCAACTCCAAGATCAGTAATCGTAGGATCCTAGAAGATGACTAGGTTGATAGGCTTTAGGTGGAAGTGCAGTAATGCATGGAGCCGAGAAGTACTAATGATCCATATTCCTATTAGGAAATGTGTATATCACACACAAGCAAGAATGTTAATAAGTAACTTTTTTGAATTATGTGCTTGATAAATATACTTACGCTATTGTTACATGCATTCATTTGATTTAGTGCGCAAAATATTCAGTATTTTGTTCTGGTGATTTGGTACAGTGGTCACACCTCTTCCCATTCCGAACAGAGTCGTTAAGCGCTGCTACGCCGATGGTACTGGGTTTCCCGGGAGAGTAGGTGTCGCCAGAACAAAGTATTGAATAGTTAAGAAACCCTTAGAAATAAGGGTTTTTTAGTGTATAGTGAACATTGACTTTATATTATAAATATGATATAATATATATGTAAACCAAATTCAAAACTTAAAAAAATTCAAAATGAAAAAAAGTATTTTAATTATCACAGTAATTTTTTTCTTTGCATCAGCGTGCAAAAAAGAAAACCAGGTACAGCCGGAGCTAATAAGACCTGTAAAAATTGATACCTTTGCAGATGTTGAGTTATTGACAACCAGCTTGATTCCTTCAACAGTATTACCCACTGACAGTGTTAATACATTAACATTTAAAATCCGGATAGCTATCACTGCTCGCGATAGCGATTTATTCTTACCAAGAAGTATTCCTTCTGAATATAAACTGGTATTGGATTTAAGGTTACGTGGTAATACAAGTTGGTATAATGTATCTCTGAATTTTCAGCCTGAACACAATGTTGTAATGCAAAGTACCGGTAATTTGAAAATTTCAGCATGGCAAAGAGCTATTGTTAGTTATACTGCTCAGGTAAAAACACCTGTACATAGAGGTGAGTACCGCTTGGAATTATATAATGTAGTATATTCGGTCGGACAGGATGATAATGATTTCGAATCAAAAACGCGAGTTGGACCAGAGTATGTGACAGAATATCTGCCAGCATAAGACTTAAAACAAGAGAATAAAAAGCAGTCAAAACTAATTGGCTGCTTTTTAATTATCTGGATTTTAACCCTTATTTCTGTTACTATGATTATATTATGGATTGGTCCAGTAGTCACAAGATTAAAATTATCGCATCAATTTCTGCAATCGCGTTTGTTATTGTGGCAATTTTCGTATATGTGAAATTCATCAAACACGAGCCAACATGTTTTGATCAAAAGCAAAATCAGGATGAACGAGGTATTGATTGTGGAGGAATCTGTTCGATTATGTGTCTAGCTGATACAAAACCACTTATACCGCTGTGGACTCGACCAATCAAAATTACCGGCGATGTGTTTTCAGTCGTTTCATATATTGAAAATCAAAATATGGGAAATGGAATTAAAAGTATTCCGTATGAAATCCGTCTATTTGATGATAAAAATATTTTAGTATCAGAACCGATTAAGGGCGAAACTTTTATCGGGCCAAACGACCGAACTGCTATTTTTGAAACTGCGGTAAAGGTAGGGAATCGTATTCCAAAAACAGCATTTTTACGATTCACCGAAACTCCAACTTTTTACAAAATCCAAGAACGATGGAATGATCAGAATCTAGTGGTAGAAGGTGATGAAATAACAGATTTGGACTCTGTTCCGAAATTAACTGCAAATGTGCGCAATATTACTCTTGAAAAATATGTAAAAGTTCCTGTGGTTGCAATTATTTACGACGCAGATGGAAATGTATTAGCAGCAAGTCAAACAATTATTGATTCATTGGGACCAGAAGAAACAATTCCGGTATATTTTTCTTGGCCAGAACCGTTTACTGCAGCGCCCGCACGACGTGAAATTATTCCACGCATTAATCCATTTATTCAGACAACGATCCGCTAATTATTTTCATGAAGAGACTTGCATTACAACATATTGATTGGTGGATAGTGGGATCAGTTATAGCACTGCTGTTTTTTAGTACGATTACGATGGCGTCGCTTGGTTCTGATAGTGGATATCTTATTAAACAAAGCATTTGGGCAGTTGTTGCAATATCAGTATTAATTGTTTCTGCGAAGATTGATATGTCGTTTTTGAAAAAGTCTTCCATTCTTTCTGGGCTATTTATTTCTGCAAATATTATTTTAGTATTAGTTATTTTATTGGGTAAGACTGCAAAAGGAGCGACTAGTTGGTTTAATGTTGGAGGTATTTCATTTCAACCGTCAGACTTGGTAAAGATTGTTTTAATTCTCATTATGGCAAAATATCTGTCACGACGACATGTTGAAATTGCTGACATGAAGCACTTATTAATTACAGGAATTTATTGTTTTATTCCATTTGTATTAGTATTTCTACAGCCAGACTTTGGATCGGCGATTATTTTCGGATGTATCTGGTTTGGAATGATGATGGTATCAGGGCTTTCTAAAAAACATTTATTACTACTAACAGGAACAGGTTTGGTAATAGGTGGATTATTGTGGGGCTTTGTGTTTAAGCCGTATCAAAAGGCTCGCATCATGAACTTTTTAAATCCATTAGCAGACATTCGTGGAACTGGATATAATGCATATCAATCCATGATTGCAGTTGGATCCGGTCAATTAATTGGAAAGGGTGTTGGATTTGGAACACAGTCTCGGTTGAATTTCTTACCAGAATATCAGACTGACTTTATTTTCGCTGCATTTGCTGAAGAGTGGGGCTTTATTGGATCGTTACTTGTACTAATTTGTTACAGTATTATTTTATGGAGAATTGTAAAACTTGCGATGGGTGGAACGACGAACTTTGAAACGCTTGTGGCGCTTGGAATTGGAATCTATTTCGCAAGTCATATTATTATTAATGTCGGTATGAATATTGGCCTTCTTCCTGTAACTGGAATTACGCTACCATTTATGAGTTATGGCGGATCTCATTTAATTGCAGAATGTCTGGCACTGGGAATCCTATTCTCATTATCGCGCAATCGTCGAGGAATTCATCGAGAAGATACAACTCATGAATTTTTGGGAGCATAGGAATTATGATACAATGAAATTATGAATTTTCTTCAAGTAATTATTTTGGGAATAGTGGAAGGAATTACAGAATTTCTCCCAATTTCTTCAACGGCACATCTAGAATTTACTACTCGAATACTAGGAATTACTCAGACTGACTTTATTAAAAGTTTTTTAATTGTAATTCAGTTTGCAGCAATACTTGCTGTAGTAATTATTTATTTTAAAAAGATTTTCGCATCGCGCGGAAGTTTTTTGCGTATTGTGGCTGGATTTATTCCAACCGGAATTATTGGATTTATCTTGTATAAAATAATTAAGAAATTCTTGATTGGAAATGAATGGGTTGCAATTATAGCTTTAATTATTGGGGGAATTATTTTATTATGGGTAGATAAGAAAAAACCGGAAGCGACAACAGAACACATGGCTGTCTCCGTTGAACAATTATCCTACTGGCAAATGATACAACTGGGCAGTATTCAAGCACTAGCTGTAATTCCTGGAATCTCCCGATCTGGGGCAATTATTGTCGGTGGAATGAAATTAGGAATCAGTCGCGAGCTTGTTATTGATGCAGCATTTTTATTAGCCGTTCCTACGATGGCAGCGGCCGCAGGATATGATTTATTAAAATCAGGAATTGCATTCTCTGGGAATGAATGGATTTTATTACTAATTGGATCAATTATTTCATTTATTACCGCATTGTTTACGATACGATGGCTACTAAGCTATATAAGAAAAGCATCATTCCGATTGTTTGGATGGTACCGTATTATTGCAGGAATTATCTTTGCGGCAATTTTCTTTTTTATAAAATAATATGAATCTTAATCTCTACTTATTCGAATTACTTAATAATATTATTTATCGCTCTACAGTCTTGGATCATGTGGTTTATTTTCTTGCAGAACCATTTGGATTAATTGTTATTGGATGTGCTATATTAACTCTGTGTATAATTTTTCTTAAAGATGTGCGGATGCATATTAATAATAAAGCTATATTCACAGAAATGATAACAATTGTAATAAGTATGAGTACGGCATGGATCGTCTCTGTCATCATAAAGACAATCACTCATATACCTCGTCCATTTCTAGCACATCCATCTAGTCAGTTATTATTCTTATATGGGGGTTACAATTCGTTTCCCTCAGGACATGCAACTGTTTTTTTTGCACTAGCAACCGCGATTTATTTCTATAATCGTTTTGCAGGAATTGTATTTTATGTATGCGCTATTCTTATCTCGCTTTCCCGAGTAGCTTCTGGAATTCATTATCCAATTGATATTATTGTTGGTGCGTTTATTGGTGTAGTCATAGGAAGACTTGCGTTTATGGTTTTACAAAAGACATTGAAAAATAAAAGTCTTAATTAGGCGGCCCTGTCAAGGTCGCTTTTCCTTATAAAATAAGTAATATTAAGATTATATGTGGAAACAAAGAATTATTGCGGTTATTTTACTCGCAGCAGCCGTCGGACTCGGCTTTTTGGTGTATAACACTGAAATGAAAAAAACCAAGACATTCCGATTGGGCTTGGATTTATCAGGAGGAACACATTTAGTTTACAACGCAGATGTTTCCGGTGTGCCACAAGCACAAGTGACAGATTCATTATCAACATTACGCGAAGTAATTGAAAAACGCGTAAACGGACTTGGAATTAGTGAGGCGACTGTTACTAACGAAACAACAACATTAACAGGAACTCGAGAATATCGATTAGTGGTTGATTTGCCAGGAATTACTGATGTACAGAAAGCTCTTGATATTATTGGTCAAACTCCATTATTGGAATTTAAAATTGAAAACCCTGACTTTGATCCTAATAAACAATTAGTTGTTACTCCTGATATGATCAAGGATGGTCAGATTGATTTATCGCAAGCAATGCAAGGATCAATGCCATTTATTCAAACAGGTTTAACTGGTCAATACTTGGAAAGTGCGACACTAGAATTTAACCCGACAACAAGTGCTCCAACAGTTGGATTACAGTTTGATGCAGAAGGATCAAAAAAGTTTGAAGAAATTACTAAAAACAATATTGGGAAAAGTGTGGCTATTTATCTTGATGGAGAGCCTATCTCTACACCAATGGTAAATGAAGCTATTTCTGGAGGACGCGCTGTAATTAATGGTGATTTTACACCAGAAGAAGCGCGACAGTTAGTAGGACGATTAAATTCTGGAGCACTTCCAGTTCCTGTAACATTAGTTTCAACAGAAAGTATCGGACCAACACTCGGTGCTGATGCGTTACGCGCAGGAATGCATGCTGGACTTATCGGATTGATCGCTATTATGGTGCTGTTGGTAATTTGGTATCGACTACCAGGATTAATTGCATCAGTTTCCTTGCTTGCATATAGTATTATTATGCTTGCATTGTTTAAATATATTCCAGTCACACTAACATCTGCTGGAATCGCTGGATTTATCATTTCACTTGGAATGGCGGTGGATGCGAACATTTTGATTTTTGAACGAATGAAGGAAGAATTACGCGCAGGAAAAGGTTTGAAAGATGCAATCTCTGAAGGGTTTGACCGAGCATGGACATCTATCCGTGACGGAAATATTTCAAGTATGCTTTCAGCAATTATCTTGTTTATGTTTGGTACAACACTAATTAAAGGATTTGCAATTGTATTTGGACTTGGCGTACTTATCTCAATGCTTTCCGCAATTACTATTTCACGTATATTCCTAAAAGCAATTGGAGGATCTCGTGCAGGTCGAATTAAGCAATTCCTCTTTTCAAGTGGATTGTCACAATAATATTTTTAACCAATTTTATGTTTATTTTACGATTTAAAAAAATATTTTTTGCACTCGCAATAATATTGGTTATAGGGTCATTAGCTGGGATTATTGTAAAAGGTTTCAACTGGGGAATCGACTTTACAGGAGGTTCAGTAATTGAAATTCAATATACAGCCGCAGTGCCAAGTTCTGCACAAGTGAGCGCAACGGTAAAAACATTATTGCCTGATGCATCTGTTCAGCAGGTAGGAGAAAAAGGATTCTTGATTCGTACAGCTGTATTAACTCAAATTGAAAAAGACGAGTTATTAAAAAATATCACATCAACGGGTGAATTTACAGAAAAGCGATTCAACACCATTGGTCCATCAGTTGGAAAAGAGTTACGAACAAAATCAATCATTTCAATCATTTTGATTTCAATTGCAATTACATTGTTCGTAGCATTTGCATTTCGTTCAATTTCTCGACCGATCGCATCATGGAAGTATGGTGTAATTGTAATCACAGTATTACTACACGATATCATCATTCCTGCAGGATTCTTTGCGTGGTCAGGAATACAAGTTGATACATTGTTCGTCGTAGGAATCCTGACTATCTTGGGTGTTTCTGTGAACGACACAATTGTGGTATTTGATCGAATTCGCGAAAACCTTACACGATTTCATGGCGGGAAGAATGCATTACCGTTTACAGAAATTATCGGTAAAAGTATTTCAGAGACATTTACTCGATCAATTATGACATCGGTAACGGTTCTTTTAGCACTTCTTGCGCTTGTTATTTTTGGACCAGAAAGTACTCGAAATCTTTCTATTACAATGTTCCTTGGAATGTTCTTTGGGACATATTCATCAATCTTTGTAGCTGCACCATTATTGGTTGTTTGGAACAATTGGCAGGAAAATCGAGCTCTTACACAAGGTAAGAAATAGTCACATTTGAAGGCCCTTACAGAAGGGTTTTTCTTGTGATATAATAGATGTACTATAATCGTTATAGTACATAATCTTTACATTACATATGGAATCACAAACTTTTTTTCAAAAAAATAAAACATTATTAGTTATCGGTGCAGTCGTTGTTATTGTTGTGCTTTGGGCAGTAGGTTCATACAATTCGTTTGTTTCTGGGAATCAAGCTGTTAGTAGCTCATGGGCACAAATTGATACACAATTACAGCGTCGATTTGACCTAGTGCCAAACTTGGTAGAAACAGTGAAAGGTGTTGCAAAACAAGAGCAGGAAGTATTCGGAAAGATCGCAGAAGCGCGTGCGAATTACGCAGGTGCTAAAACTCAGGACGAAAAAGTTGCAGCTGCAAATCAGTATGAATCAGCTCTTGGGCGACTTCTTGTAATTACAGAAAATTACCCTCAATTAAAATCATCAGATGCATATATTGGATTAATGACCCAATTAGAGGGAACTGAAAACAGGATTGCTGTTGCACGAAAGGATTATAATGATGCAGTTGCTCCATGGAATGCACGCGTTGCTCGATTCCCGGGAGTAATCGTTGCAAAGATATTTGGATTTGACGCAAAAGAATATTTTAAAGTTGCAGATGGTGCAGAACAAAATCCTCAGGTAAAATTCTAGTCATTATGAAATTACTGGGCCGGATTATTATTAGTATGTGCGCAGTGTCGGCACTCTTTCTTTGTGGGAAGGGTGTTTTGGCATACCAATCACCAGGAACACCAACCGGATTTGTAAACGATTTTGCAAATGTTTTAACAGTAGATCAAAAGGTTCGTTTGGAAACTGCGCTAGATACCTTTCAAAAGGAAACAAGTAATGAAATTTCAATAGTAACTATTACTACTTTGAATGATGAGCCAATAGAGAATTATGCGAATGAATTGTTTCGAGATTGGGGAATTGGATCAAAGAAAAATAATAACGGAGTGTTAGTATTAGCAGTTATTAATGATCGTAAATTACGCATTGAAGTTGGGTATGGATTAGAAGGTGCACTTCCGGATTTACTCACAAAGACAATCCAAGAAAATGAAATTGTTCCAGCATTTAAAACTGAGAATTATGCTGATGGGCTTGAAAAAGGTGTTCTTGCGATTATGCAGGCAACACAAGGTGAGTACGCAGCAGAGCCTGTAAATAAAAAAATGTCGTTTTCAATTGAAATGATATTTTTTCTATTATTCTTTGTCTTCCAGTTTCTCTTTGTAATACTTGCTCCCTCAAAATCTTGGTGGTTGGGCGGCGTGTTAGGTGGAGCAACCGGTGCAATTATTGGAGTATTAGTTCTTGCATCTATCTGGGCAATTCTAACAGGAGTTATCGGTGTAATACTGGGACTTGTATTTGATTACTTTGTTTCAAGAGCTTACAGTAAAAATCCTGATAAATTCAATAACAGAGGCGGTGGTGGATTCTGGGGTGGTTTTGGTGGTGGAGGTTCATCAGGAGGCGGTTTTGGAGGTTTTGGTGGTGGTTCAAGTGGAGGAGGCGGCTCGAGCAGTAGTTGGTAAACAAAAAATCCCGTTTGGGATTTTTTGTTTACCACATTTCTTTTATTTGAAATTCACTTGGCGCTTGCTCCAACCATTCTTCCAATTTCTCTTTTGATAGTAATCCTGCTTGTGCACCAACTTCTTGGACAACAGACATTGAGTTTGTTACTCCATACATAAC
>DAOLZR010000004.1:9309-10595 GCA_035426405.1 Minisyncoccota bacterium
GGTAGATTTAAAATATCTTGAGCTTCTTCTTTGTTGCAATAAAATGCATTTGATCGGGCGTATACTCGTCGCATTGGTTCGATACCGCCTTTCATTTGAAATGTTCCTGGTTGAAATGCAAGTTTAATTTCTGGTCGAGTTTCTAACCAGTCAATCAATGCATCATGATATTTTTCTGTACCGCTTGCAATAGATGTTAGATACACCCATTCGATATCAAACTGGTTTAATTTTTCAACATCCAGTTTATATTCATAGTGTTCGTGTTTTACTAATATAGTTCGTTCGGGCCCATATCGTAATACATAATGATAATTCGTTGGTACGCCGTCTTGAGTAGAAATAAAGTCGTTCATAACGGATTCGGATTTGAAATGCTCATGAATTCGTTGACCTTCTTCGTCGTTTCCAACAATTGCGATTAATGCTGATGTCAAGCCGAGTCGTCCCGCAGCAACGGCAGCATTTGCAGCATTTCCAACACCTCGTAATACATCGACTGATTTATAGGGAATTTTCGCTCCAAACGGCATGCTGATCGTACAATCGTCATTATTAATATTGCAGTGTACGTTTGCATCGATTAATTCAATGAATGCGTCTGTTACAGTGTCTCCAACAGCTAAAAAGTCTATTTTTTGTTTCATATTCCATAGTATACCAAAAATTGCTATACTGTACTATATGAATCCATTACAACAATTATTTCAGAATAAAATCACAAATATCTTTTTGGATAGCGGTGACCCAAACGAAACGCGTCAAGCAGATATTTTGTTAGATCGTTTGGATGGTCAAACAACAAACCCAAGCTTAATTGCGAAAAGTCCGGAAGTACAAGAATTCTTGAAAGTGCGAAAATTCACTCGTGATGAATTGTTTGATAAATATCGACAGATTGCATTTGAAATCCAAGACATTCTTCCAGAAGGAAAGATTTCAGCTGAAGTATATTCAGATCTCAATACAGAAGAATACGAATTATATAATCAGGCACAAGAAATTGCACAGTGGTTTCCAGGTATCTTTGTAAAACTTCCAATTACAGCGGCAGGACTTGCAACAGCGTCACGATTAGTAGCAGAGGGAATTTCTGTAAACATGACATTATGTTTTTCTCAAGATCA
Source organism: Minisyncoccota bacterium (assembly GCA_035426405.1). Taxonomy (GTDB): domain Bacteria; phylum Patescibacteriota; class Minisyncoccia; order Phycocordibacterales; family UBA1006; genus CALMMZ01. The sequence goes on from DAOLZR010000004.1 coordinate 10,437, forward strand.
AGCAGCAGCAGTACATACTGCTACCAAAAACGCGCAGGCAGGTGCAAAAGTATATGTTTCGCCATTTATCGGACGACTGGATGATATTGGACAAAACGGAGGTGATCTGATTAGAAACATTCAAAAAATGTATATGGATTGGGGAAGTCATGTTGGAGT
>DAOLZR010000004.1:10695-13081 GCA_035426405.1 Minisyncoccota bacterium
TTTGCAATTTCGTACGGCGTGTATTGGCATGCAGTCATTCAAGGGTTAGTATTTATTATTTCATCCTATTATCATTTTCACCACGAAAAAAGAATTGAATATATCGATGTGTTTGCTTCTTCAGTTCTGATTATCGCAAATTTCACATTATTATTCCTGGGACATTGGCACTTACCATTTAGTATTTTGGCATTTCCAATTGGAGCTATGGTTGCGTTATATTTTTACTACCGACAATTTAAAGGTAATTATAATGTGAATCACGGGCTGTGGCATATCTGCTCTGCTATAATTTCAACACTTTGTGTTATTACTTTTTTATCAGGGAAATAATATCTAAACAAAAACACACTATGCGTGTGTTTTTGCGTTTATAAATGCTTGGTACAACTTGAAATAGTTTTCACCAATTTGTTTTATTGCATCCTCGTTTGTCATTTCACCTGACAGGTATTTTTTTATTGCATCAAGAAATACAGTGCGTCCAACTGCAAATCCAATCACAGAATCATTTTGTGCACCGATCGTTAGCCACTGCGAAACTTTTTCTAATGTTTCATTACGGCCTAATACAACAATGCGCGCATCGGTGTCATGTGATGAAATTGCATCAGCGGATTTTGTATAGAATTCTGGACTATCTAATCCTTCAATTTTCCAAACAGTCGGAGTAATTCCTGCATTATAGATTTCATGAATCATCTGTACGGTAAGGTCTGGCCGCATACTGTGATCAAAATCTGGAATTTCCTTTTGGGACTCAGTAGGTTGCACCAATGGTTCAATCATAAATGGAATACTGTGTTGTTGTGCGAAATCTGAAACAATTTTTAAATTTGCAAGTGTCGCATTAAGATCTACACGATTTGCAGTAGGGTTATAACGAACTAATGTTTTGATCCATTGTGGTTTACTTGCCAATACTCGGTCTTGCCAATCGTCGTGCTGAAATACTAATGACGGTTGCCCAGATTTTTCCAAAGTATAAATTAATGCATGTCCATTTTCCCGAGCGTTTTCGATAACATTTTTTCCATAGATATCATCGGTTAGGATTGCTGTGTCTGCCGCAGGAATTCCCAAAGAAAGTCCGTATTGGTAGCCTTGGTAGGTAATATCCCGGGTTTTAATCATTGAAATGGTTTGTTCATCGGTTAGCGGGGCTATCCAACCGAACTCTTTCCAGAGGCCAGTTTGGTGGTCAAATGGTAATACAAATAGATTGTGTGGTGCTTTCATATGGTTTCATTATACCACCATTTTACCTGCGATAAACTGTTTTCTTTTCTGAATTATATGGTGAATTATAAACAATTTTTCTATTTCAATATACTTTGATATACTGTCGTCATATGAACTTAGAAATGATTATTCCTACACTTCGATCAGTGTTTTCTGGTGACATAGAAACACATCAAGATGTACTTGAAAAATATTCGCGTGATGCCAGTATGTTTAAAATTATGCCACAGGTGGTTGTATTTCCAAAACACTCTGCTGATATACAGGTATTGGTCAAATGGGTTAAAAAGCAAAATGAAGAACTACCATTGGATCAACAGCTTTCTATTACAGTGCGTTCTGCTGGAACCTGCATGTCAGGTGGGGCAATCAATGATTCCATTATCGTTGATGTGACGCGATATATGAATAATGTAATCTCCGTTTCGACGGAACAAGCAACCGTTTTACCTGGATGTTATTATCGTAATTTTGAACCAAAGACGCTTGAAAAAAATGTAATCTTTCCATCGTACACTGCATCGCGTGATTTATGCGCACTGGGTGGAATGTTTGGAAATAATTGTGCAGGTGAAAAAACTTTGCGTTATGGAAAGTTTAATGAATATATTATTTCTTCAAAAGTCATTTTGGCAGATGGAAATGAATATGTTGTAAATAAACTTAATCGTCCTCAGTTGGAAGAAAAAATGAAACAGGATACATTCGAGGGTTCTGTGTATCGCGCAGTATGGCAATTAATTCAGGATCATGGTTCTGATATTGCATCAGCAAAGCCAATCGTTTCAAAAAACTCTGCTGGATATGCTATCTGGAATGTATGGAACCCGAAAACCCAGATGTTTGATTTAAATCAATTATTAATTGGATCACAGGGAACACTTGGGATTGTTACAGAAATGACCATCCGACTAGTCCCTGTTGAACCAGTTTCCGCAATGATGGTGACATTTTTACCTGATTTAAAAAATCTTGGTGATCTAGTAAATCTGTGTAAAACAGTGAGCCCAACATCAATTGAATCATTTGACGATTATAGTTTAAAGTTCGCATTTAAATTTTTTACAGATTTTGTAAAACAACTTGGATTGTTTGGTGGTGCTCGACTTGGATTACGATTTATTCCGGAAGCAGTAATGATGTT
>DAOLZR010000004.1:13181-21194 GCA_035426405.1 Minisyncoccota bacterium
ATTACAGGTGAACATAATGACGGAATTGTCCGAACACCTTATCTTCACAAACAGTTTTCAAAGCAAGTCCTTGATTTATTTAACGATATTAAAACTGCCTTTGATCCTCATGTATTATTTAACCCAGGAAAGAAGGTAAATGGATCAATAGAAGTAATTAAGAAATATTTAGTCAAAGAATAGAACCTCTAACTAGGGGTTTTATTAGTTAATTAGATACTTGACATATTGTTTATATGTGATATTCTTGTGTTAGAAAACCCAGTTTTAAATGATTTTAAACAATAAATTAGAAAAAATGGAAGCAAGAAAAGTAACAGGCATAAAATCAATCCTTGTCTTCGACAGAGAAGATTTGAAAGGTTCTCCTGACTTTCGAAAAACTTTGCAAAAAGTTAAAATTATATGTCACAATCGCGAAGTAAAAGTATTTTTTATTAAAACAAAAGATGACTTTGCGTTTTGTTTTGAAAAGTCGACTGAAAAAGATAATATTCAGATTGAAGATTCGTTTGAGTTGGCATACTATTATGCCTCCGATAATCAAATTTCAACTGACGATATCTTTAGATTCGAAGGAATAGTTTCATTTGGTAATAAGCAAGAAAATCAGTTTTCAATATTAGTTGATAAACCGTTTATTCCAAAGAAGTATTCAGACAAATCGTTTGAGACTCTAATAAAGGAAATGAATTTTCCTGATGACATAAAAACAATTTTACCTTTAATCGCAAATACAATCGAAAAATCAACAATTTTTTAAATTGATTTCAAAAAAATCCCGACGATTGTTGGGATTTTTTAAATACATATTTCTTTTCCACCTTCAGGTATGAATTTAGTAATTTTTGGCTTACCGTTCACTCGTTTCATTTCTGTAATCTTTATTCGTTTACCATTCTCATCAAAATAATAAATTCCTGGCCATGGTTGATAAGCACGGTATTTCAAAAACATTTCTTCGATATCATCATATTTTGAAACTTCACCATCTGTTTTTTTTATCTTTCCACACCTAGTAATGCCTTCTGGGTTTTGCGGGGACTTGTTTTGTAGTTGGTCTTCGATATTATTTAATGTATCAACTAATAATTCTGATCCAAGTACGGATAGTCGTCCTCGCAATTGTGGTGTTGTTTCGTCTGGTAGAATATCAGTTTCGGTTCGCGCCATAACATCACCTGCATCCAGCTGATAAACCATCGATTGAATAGTAACTCCGGTCAGTGTATCGCGTGCAAGTATTGCGGCTTCTGTGGGACAGGCTCCACGCCAGCGTGGTAATAGGGAATAGTGAATGTTTAAAGTTCCGTATTTTGGAATATTGATAAGGGATTCAGGAAGAATCTTTCCATAGGCTACAACGACAAAGATATCCACATTATATTCCTTTAATTCATGTATAACTTCATCAGTAATTTTTTCTGGTTGAATCGTTTGTATACTATGGTCATCTGCCCATACTTTTACATCTGACTGAACCATTTTCATCCCGCGTCCTGCTAGGCGATCTGGCCCAGTAACAATGAGTTTTGGAATATAACCATGTTTAAAAAGAACTTGTAATGTTTCGGCTGCAATATCTGGTGTACCAAAATAAATAAATGATGGTTTCATAGAATTACATTCGTTCTGCACGCATGCGGTTAAGTTCAATTTGGTAATCATGTTTTTCTTCCTCTGACATTTCACGAATATCATGAGCGTGATCAATAAACAATACACCATTTAAGTGATCAATTTCATGTTGAAAAATTTGCGCAAGTAATCCAGATCCAGCCATCGTAAATTCATTACCATGTTCATCAATTGCTTTCACTGTTACCTTGTCTGATCGCTTTGTTGTTCCATAAATATATCGTACAGATAAACAGCCTTCACCACGCATGGCCTTTTTTGTTTTACTCGCTTTTATGATTTCTGGATTAATAAATACTTTATCAGGTGACACATGTTCGCCATGATAATTATTTACATGATCTAAAATACTTCCAGCCACCATAAAAATTCGAACCGTATGTCCGATTTGTGGTGCTGCAATGGCAACACCGTCTCCGGATTCTGCCAATGCTTGTCGCATTTCTTTTAAAACTTTTTGAACCTTTGCGCCTCCAATTTCGGTAGGCATTAAAGTGCTGCAGATAGTTTTTAAGGCTTTGGCTGGGGTCTGTAAAATGTTGATTTCCGCAGATTTCATAGATATTGAAAGTATACCTAAAATCTAAAAATATGCGAGAAAACAAAAAAACATACATGATGTATGTTTTTTTGTAGTAAATTATTTCAATTTCTTAATATAATTTAATAAATCAGTAATCTTAACAGAATCCTGTGATCGGTTTGCCATATTTCGAATAATAACCGTTCCATCCATTGCTTCGCGTTGTCCAAAAATGATTACATAGGGAACATTCATTTTTTCAGCAGCAGCTAATTGACTTCCAAGTTTATCCTTTGAAATAGATTGATATACGGGGCATTTTGCTTTTCGTAAAATTTCCAATATCGCAAGGGTTTTCATTTTCGCTTCGAATCCTAATTGAATCAAGTAGAATTTTGCATCACCCATAATTCGCGGTGATAAATCTTTGATCCATGGTGCTTCCAAGATTCGATCAACACCAAATCCGGCACCTACTGCAGGGATTTCTTTTTTAGATCCCAACATTTTTGCAAGTCCATCGTATCGTCCTCCACCACCAAGTGCAAGTCCCGATCTTTCTGGATCGTCATGCTGTTCGATGACTTCAAATACTGTGTGACTATAATAGTCTAACCCTCGAACAAGATTTTTATTAATTCGATATATAATCCCTGCTTCATCCAAATACTCTAACACTTCTTTGAAATGTTTTTTTGCACTTGGTGTTAGGAATGAAATAGAGTCAGGAGCTTCTTCGTTTATAGTAATTGTTTTAGGCTCTTTTGAATCCAAAATTCGTAATGGATTTGTCTTTAATCGCTCGCGATCAATAACAGGTAAGGCATTGATATGTTTTCGATAGTAGGCGACCAATGCTTTATGATACGCTGCTCGTGAATCTTTATCTCCAAGAGAGTTGATATCAACAACAACGCTGGGACATCCCGCTTCTTCTAATATTTTTACAAATGTTTGTATAATCAATGCATCCGCAATAGCTTTCTCTGTTCCTATAACCTCTAATCCGAATGTTTGGAATTCTCGATAGCGACCTCGTTGTGGTTTGTCGTGTCGGAACAATGACCCACTGTAATACAGTGATACGGGTTGAGGTAGATTTCGCATCCCGTGTTCTAGATATGCACGCATAACAGCAGCGGTTCCTTCGGGTCGTAATGCTAGTACATCACCACCCTTTGTTTTTAAGCTATACATTTCTTTTTCTAACGCATCAGTACCGGTACCCAGACCTTTCTCAAATACACGAGAGTCTTCTAGGTGAGGTGTCTTGATTGGGTCAAATCCATAATAAACAGCAACTTCTTGAGCTTTTTCCATAAAACCTTGAAGTTGGTAGTATTCTGCGCCCATAATATCACGCATTCCTTTTGGTGATTGTAGTTCGCCTACGGGAGCTGTTTTTGCTTTATCTGCTGGTTTTTTTGTAGCCATATGGCGGATTATATCAGAAAACAAAAGGGATGGGAAATCGGTAAAATCATTATTACTTTATAATAAAAAAACACTACGATGAGTGATTTTTATTGTGTTTCAAATTTTTGAAGTGACCCAGGCTTATAAGAAATGTCCTTTAAAGGGAGAAGTCTTAATCCTGCTTTACCAACCATATTTTTACGAGGAAGTAATCCCCATGATCGTGAATCTGAACTGAATCCACGATTGTCGCCCATAACAAAATACTCATCTTCGCCCACCACTACTTCTGTTTTTTCACCAGGAATAGTAATTTGTGAAAGATATGGTTCTGACAATTTTAAATCATCTGGATTTTCTGAATTTTTAATATACACACCACGGTCTTTAAAAATAATTGTATCACCTGGTAATCCAATAATTCGTTTTATGAAATAGCGCTTTGGATCATTTGGATAATGGAATACTACTACATCGCCTCGCTTTGGATCATGTAAATAATACGAGAATTCATCAATAATTAAATAGTCTGCGTTATTAAAGGTTGGATACATAGATTCGCCACTTACGATGAATGGTTGAAAAACAAACATACGGATAGGGATAACAATAAGCGCTGCAAGTAATATGAACTTAAGAGTATCCCATAATTCTTTTGCAGTATTTCGTTTTGTTTCTTCTGGAGATGATGACATATGGGGATAGAATATCATACTTTCTAGATATGGTATAGTTATGACTATGAATCGAGTATCTCGAAATATTGTATTAGTATTTTTGCTCACCAGCGTATTTATAGGCGTAGGTTTTTATGTTTACAAGACTTATGTTTTACAGAACAGAACTGTATCACAGTCTTCACAAAGCACTCAGTCTGACGCTACCACCTCTAATCAATCGCTCCCTTTAGATGCTCGTATTATTTCTCCACAGGGTGTGAATATCTCTGTTCGTGTCGCAGATACAGATAAAACAAGACAATTAGGCCTTTCGTACTTTAAATCATTACCAGATGGGCAAGGTATGCTATTTGTTTTTCCACAGATGGGGACATATTCATTTTGGATGAAAGATATGAATTTTCCTCTTGATGTGATATGGATTGATGATAATTTCAATATTATTGATCGTGTTATTGATGCGCCACCATCGAGTTACCCAGAAAGCTTTACTCCATCAGGTCTTGCGCGTTATGTATTAGAACTTCCTGCAAATTCTGCTGATCGTGATGGATTTTTTATCGGTAAGAAAATTATATTACAACAAGATAAAGAATTGGACTTGTAAATCCCTACCTGTGGAAACTCTTTTTAAGAGTTATATTTCAATATTCAATTTGTCCACAGTTGTCACCTCGCAAGTTCTATTCTCTTATATAAAAAGAAAGTAAAAAAATTTTTGATCATATCAAATGTGCGGTACACTAAGGTCATTCTAATTAGTAAATAATTATTCTTGATCATTATGACTGTAACACTCATTAAAAAACGAAATGGATCCATTGTTCCTTTTGACCGATTCCGTATTGAATCTGCTATTGCGAAAGCATATGCAGCTTTACATGTACCACTTGAAACGGTTTCTTTGATACAGTTAGTTGATCAAGTAGTGCAAACACTCGAGCAATCATATAACGAAAGTTATGGTCCTGGTGTAGAAGAGGTCCAAGATATTGTTGAAAAAACTATTGCAGAACGAGGCGATTTTGAGGTTGCAAAAGCATATATTCTATACCGCGAACAACGCAATAAGGAACGCCGTCGTGATATTTTTAAAAAACGACTCCATTTAAAACCTTATGAGTATCCAGAATTATATGATTATGTGGATGCTGTCCGTCATTCGTATTGGATTCATACGGAATTTAACTATGTAAGTGATGTTCAAGATTTTAAAATTCATGTCACAGAACAAGAACGAAATGTTATGACTAATGCAATGCTTGCAATTGCACAAATCGAGGTCGCTGTAAAAACATTTTGGGGTGATGTGTATAAAAAAATGCCTAAACCAGAAATTGGCGCAGTAGGTGCAACATTTGCAGAAAGTGAAGTGCGTCATACAGATGCCTATGCTCACTTACTTGAAATACTTGGATTGAACGAAATATTTCATTCGATTGGGGAAATTCCAGCATTGATGAATCGTGTAAATTATCTTGAAAAGACATTAGCCAATGCACGCAGTGAAGATAATCGTAACTATAGTCAATCGATTTTATTCTTTTCATTATTCTTGGAGCATGTGTCATTATTTTCACAATTTTTGATTATCATGTCATTTAATAAGTTCAAGAATCGATTCCGTGGTATTTCAAATGCTGTCGAGGCAACTTCAAAAGAAGAGCAAATACACGGACTATTCGGAATTGATTTGATTAATATTATAAAAGATGAACATCCTGAATGGTTTGATGCAACATTTGAAGAAGAGGTGGTAAAACTATGTCGCGAAGTATATGAAGCTGAACAACAGGTAGTAGAATGGATTTTCGAGAAAGGGGAATTAGAGTTCCTTTCAAAAGCTGTGGTATTGGAATTTATTAAACAACGATTTAATAATTCGTTAGAGAGTATTGGAGTTACGAAAATATTTGAAACTGACGCAGCACTGCTTGAGCAATCAGATTGGTTTTATGATGAAGTTATTGCGACAAAGCATGGCGATTTCTTTAGTAAAAAATCAATTAATTACAATAAAAAGGGTAAAAGTATTACAAGTGACGACCTTTTTTAAATCATCTTATTATCAGTTTTAATTTCATTCATAAATATGTACTGGTTAAATGAAAACAGTCGAGCCTTTCTATCCAAAGGGTACCTGGTGGGTGATACCACAGCAGAAGAGCGTATCCGCGAAATCGCTGAAATTGCGGAAAAATATTTAAACAAACCTGGGTTTGCTAATAAATTCTACGACTATATGTCTCGTGGGTTTTATTCGCTTGCATCACCGATTTGGTCCAATTACGGTTTGGCGCGTGGATTGCCAATTAGTTGTTTCGGAAGCTATATTGCTGATGACATGTCTCGAATTTTATATACACATGCCGAAGTTGGAATGATGACAAAATTTGGCGGTGGAACATCAGCATATTTTGGTGGATTGCGTCCTCGCGGATCAGTTATTAAAGATAACGGGCATTCGTCTGGATCAGTACATTTTATGGAATTGTTTGATAACTTGATTGATATTGTAAGTCAAGGATCTGTTCGTCGTGGACATTTTGCCCCGTATCTACCAATTGAGCATCCAGATGTTGAAGAATTTTTAAACATTGGAAAAGAAGGACATGCGATTCAGCAGTCCACTTATGCTGTAACTGTCGGAGATAAATGGCTTAAAGAAATGATTGATGGAGATCAAGAAAAACGAAAGATATGGGCAAAAGTTATTCAGCGTCGAACAGAAATCGGTTATCCATATATTTTATTTAGCGACACCGTAAATAATAATACAGTTGATGTATATAAAGATAAGAATTTAAGAATTCATGGAAGTAATTTATGTTCAGAAATTTGTCTACCATCCAGTGATGATATTTCATTTGTATGCTGCTTATCTTCTCTTAATTTGCGACACTATCACGAATGGAAAAATACTGATGCAGTAGAAGTAATGACAATGTTTTTGGATACAGTAATGAGTGATTTTGTAGCACAACTTGAAAGTTATCGTGATAGTGAGGATTCTTCAAAGCAATCTGCATTTTATTTCATGCAACGCGCACATAAATTTGCAAAAGAGCACCGAGCGCTTGGATTGGGAGTATTAGGATGGCATACATTTTTACAGGAAAGTAATATTCCATTTGATAGTCCAGACGCAATGCAGTTAAATGAAGAAATATTTAAAACTATCAATGAACGAGCCTATAAAGCTTCTGCTATGATGGCACAGGAATACGGTGAACCAGAAATTCTTAAAGGATATGGTCGTCGAAATACAACATTGTTAGCAATTGCGCCAACAACATCATCTGCGTTTATTCTTGGACAAGTATCACAAAGTATTGAGCCCTTAATGTCTAATGCGTTTGTTAAAGATGTAGATAAATTAAAAGTGACTATTAAAAACCCAACACTTGAAGCATTACTAAATGAAAAGGGCTTAAATACACCAGAGATTTGGAGTAATATTCGTGATAATGATGGATCTGTACAGCACTTGGAAGGATTAACTGATCATGAAAAACGAGTATTCCGTACATTTAGTGAAATTGATCAAAAGGCAATTATTGATCAAGCTGCCGATCGTCAAAAATATATTGACCAAGCTCAATCATTAAATATTATGATTGACCCAAGCTTGCCAACAAAAGATCTTAACGCACTTTATTTATATGCGTGGGAAAAAGGAATCAAAACACTGTACTATCAACACAGTATGAATGCTGCACAACAATTCGGTCGCAAGAAATTACAAGAAGCCGAGGC
>DAOLZR010000005.1:0-13608 GCA_035426405.1 Minisyncoccota bacterium
TTGTCTGCAATACGAGATAAATATACTTTTTTATATAGATTACCAATAACTGGTAAGCTAATTTTCCAACCATCAACTCTACGCTTTCCATTTACCGTTTGAAGTGATCGACCTATATATAGTCCAACCGCCACTACAATTATCAGCATGAATATTCCATAGCTAACAAAAAAATCTGAAAGAGCGATTACTGCTCGTGTATAGATTGGTAGCTGTTGCCCTGTTTCAATCAAAATCACAGATAATCTAGGGATAATCATCGTAAGCATCAAAACCATTACTGTGATGAATGTAATAATCACGAAGGCTGGGTAAATCAACGCATTTTTTGTTTTACTAGTTAATTCATATTGCCGCTCTAAGTAATCTGCTAAATATCGAAATGAGTCCGTTAACTTACCTGATTCTTCTCCAGCATGAACCATACTAATATAGAACTGAGAAAATACATTCGAGTGTTTCTCCATTGCACCAGAGATAGTAATACCTCCTTGAATATCTTGTGCAATACTTGAAAGTGCATATGATAATACTTTGTTGTCGGCATTCTCGGAAAGAAGTGTGAAGGCCTTAATAGCAGAAACCTGCGCTTCAAACAAAGCTGCAATCTGTCGAGACATAATTACAATATCTTTCATTGGAACACGATCGAAAATCGAAAATTTCTTTTGAAGAAAGTTTTTTTGTTGATCAGCTGTTACAGAAACAACAACAAAACCACGCCGTTGTAGTGAACTAATAGCAGCATCTGATGATAATGCGTCGATTTGACCTTTAGATTGTGACCCTTCTGGGGTCAGTACGGTGTAATTAAATAACATAGAATAATAATACCATAATTATAATAGAAAAAGGAGTGTATATCATAAATAAGTATGGATTTTATGTAGCCTATTAAACAGATTGATCCAACGCCTGTGGGTTTGATGAATATGAACGAGCTTCATCAAGAGTAATATCACCGGAACGCACTAGTTCAAGTAATGAATGGTTTAACGAAAGCATCCCATGTTCTGTTCCTGTTTCAATCAACATATCAATTTCATGAGTTCTATTTTCGCGAATTACATTCGCAACAGCTTTTGTATTGATAAGTAATTCAAATGCTGGCACTAATCCACCTTTCTGACTTGGAAGAAGTCGTTGTGAAAAGATTCCTAAAAGTGATCCTGCAAGTTGAATACGAACTTGATCCTGCTGTTCTGCTGGGAACGAGTCGATAATACGATCTACAGTTTGAGATGCAGAGTTTGTATGAAGCGTTGAAAATACTAGGTGACCAGTTTCCGCTGCAGTTACAGCGGTTTTGATTGTTTCTGGATCACGCATTTCACCTACCAAAATCACATCTACATCTTGACGAAACACTGCAGATAATGCGTCAGCAAATGAAACCGTATCGAGCTCAACTTCACGCTGATCAATAATAGATTGCTTTTCAACATGAATATATTCGATTGGATGCTCAATGGTTACAATATGATCTTTTCGAGTGCTGTTGATCATGTCGATCATAGCGGCCAGTGTTGTTGACTTACCTTGACCTACTGGACCCACTACCAAAAAGAAACCTTGTTTTGGTTGAATAAATTGTTGAAGCACATCTGGTAAATGTAAATCTTGTAATGTTCGGACTTTTTGAATAGCTCGTAGTGCAACAGCAAGTGTTCCCGATTTTATATATACATTACCTCGAAAACGAACTTTTCCACCAAAATCATACGCGAAGTCTACCTCTTGCAAGTTACTAATCTTTCGAAGCGCTTCAGGACTAATCATAATACCCAACATTCCAACAATATCGTCTTTTGATAATTGCGGATACTGCACAATTGGTGTAAGTTCGCCGTCAACACGAATGAACGGATGACGTCCTTCACCAAGATGAAGATCAGACGCTCCGTTTTGAATAACTAAATCCAATAATGTTTCCAGATTTTGTTGGTAGTTGTTTTGCATGACTCATAGTATACCATTACTTGAAATGCAAATGCAATAATAGTTTTATGTTTTTCATAAAAAATCCGCACTTATTGTGCGGATTTTTATTTTCATGTTCGTGACTATTAATTAATAATAATCACATTGCTTTGTTTTGTTGGAAAATTACCGTCTTTCTTTTCTCCGTTTAGTAAAAATCCTCTGAATGCTCCAGTGTCTAGCAGGCACGCATCGATTGTGCTTTGATAGTGATATCGATCGTAATACCTGTTTCTTTCTAATGCTTTTACATAGGCGCAAGCATTAGAAAGCGTTAGTGCGACATCAAAGTCAGCAATCAGGTAATCCTGCCCTTCCAAGGTGCTGCCATTATCGAATGTTTCTTTCCATTTTTTTATAATGAAAAATCTCCATTGCGTTTTTGATTTGATGCGGCTTGCAATTACATCTGTCTGAGCGATTCCATCTTTTATCAATTGATATACCGGAATACTGCTGCATAATGGCAAGTCAGAAAATTTTACAGCTGAAGAAAAGCTAAGATAGGCATTCGGCTTGAAAGCTTTGTCGTTAATATTGCCCACTTGAGCACAGTTAGCATCCAGAGCAGAGCCTGCGACTTTGGCATCAGTGGAAGTGTAAGTTCCGCTAACGATTAATGTCTTATGCAGAAAATCTGATTGTGTTGGATAAAACACAAGCTTAGGCTCGCCTTTTTCGACGCTGAATACTTTTCCCAACATGGTGTCGCCCGCTTTCAGGCTCCATTGCTTTACGGAACCGTAATTAATCGGTGAAGACATATCAACTGTTTGACTGTTTCCTTTTAAAACAAAACAATAACAAAGAACGAACAAAATATACTTTTTCATATATAAAAATTTAATGGTTTAAAAATGAAAATCTTAAATATATTATATCATATATATAATATAAAGTCAATAATATTTAATTAATATAAAAACCCTTATTTAAAGAGTCTTTATAGTGTATTTACTTCGCTCCATGGGACGATTCCTTGTATAGACTTCATAATTGCATCTTCTCGCATTGTCATCATTCCCTGTCCACGAACATAATCATAGATAGCATTCTCTGTTGGATCTTTCAGAATAATCATCTGAAGAGGCTTATCAACAGCAAACATTTCAAATACTGGCATACGGCCACGCAAAGCAACTTCGCTTCCTGATTTTGGAATATCATGAATTTTATCTGTTGGTCCGAATTTAGGGCGGAACTGATCTGGCAAATCGGCAAATTGCTTATCAATTAATCCACCAATGGCTCCATCAATTGCAACCTCTTCACCTTTCCCGTCAACAAACATTCTTGAGAGACGCTGTGCAATTGATAACACAAGAGTTGGTGCAATCAAATACGGATCAACACCCATATCAACCAAACGCGGTACCACACCGATAGAATTATTTGTGTGGAGTGTTGCCATCACAAGATGTCCGGTAAGAGCTGCATTAATTGCAAGCTCTGCTGTTTCCTTGTCACGAATTTCTCCTACCATGATCACATCTGGATCCTGACGCAAAATTGAACGAAGACCATTTGCAAAAGTGTATCCGATTTCCGGGTGAACCTGAGATTGATTCATACCGGGAATATTATATTCGACAGGATCTTCAAGCGAAACAACATTCAGTCGTTCACGATCAATTTCATTCATCATCGAATAAAGAGTTGTTGTTTTTCCGGATCCTGTTGGTCCAGTAATCAAAATTAATCCATACGGTAATGCAAGAGCGTTTCGCACCATTTGCAACTGAGTTGTACTCATTCCAATATCATCTAGTTTTTTTATACCACGACCAGGATCTAAAATACGAATCACCGCCTTTTCACCAAAAAAAGTTGGTAAAATAGATAAACGAAAATCGATTTTACGGCCACCAGTCAACGCCATAAATCGTCCGTCTTGCGGTTTTCGTCGTTCATCCAACTTCATTGTGTTAGTCATTGTTTTCAGACGAGCAATCAATGAATCAAGCATGTTTTTGTTAGTTCGCAAACTAACATGCAACACGCCGTCTACACGATAACGGACACGAACATCGTTTCCTGTTGGTTCAATATGGACATCAGAGGCTCCACCTTCGATTGCATTTTTTAATACTACGGCAAGCATTTTTGTTGCAGGAGCATCTTCCACTATTTTTTTATCAGTCGTTTGTTTTATAGCCGCATCAAATGAACCAGCAAACGAAATATTGTCTGATTCTTGTTTTGTACCAGCGTCGGTTTCTAGATTGGAAACCTCTTCGCCACGATTAACACTACTTGTCGTTAAGTCATTTTCTGACCCATTATAAAGTGACACTACACGATTGAAATCAGCAAGTGAAATTACATAGGCTTCAAACGGGATATTAGTTTGAGACGCAATAAATTGTAATGCGTTTCGTGCTTCTAAATTTCCCGGGTCGAGCATTCCAATTTTCAAAATATCATTTTCTTGCAAAATTGGCACAAATCGATAATTACGAGCAGCGTCAATTGGCACAATCGAAAGAAGGTCACTCTGAATAACTTCAGGTGCACTAATTTCTGGAACACCAAAAAATGAACTTTTTGCTGCGCGAACTGCATCAGCTGGAACTTTATAAAGTTCCAGTACTCGATCAATGTCACCGTTCATATCTTTTGTTTTCTCCAAAATATCATTCAATTGATATCGATTGATGATTTGTTTCTCAACAAGTTTTTCAAGAAATCCCATATGTAAAATTATATCATAATTAAAAACACCAGCATAGTGCAAGTGTTTTTATATATCAATTAATTACCCGTAGTAGTAACAGATGGAACTACAACAGGAAGTGCTGTGGTACCACTATTAATCTGAGTTGAAGCAGGTATCGCACTTTCTAATGCGCCTGATCGCCCAAAAGGATTAACTCGTCCAGAAACTGATGTTTGAGGTAGAGTTAAAGTGGTATCAACTAAAGCTAAGAAAGATGGGTTTTGTAAGATTGCAGTATTTAACCTTATTTGTGAGATATTTTTTAACATACTAGCGATGTCACTTCCTGCAAACGTAGAAGCCGTTGCAGTGGTATTTCCTAAAGCTACAGGACTTGTTCCAGTATTTGAAGATACAATAGTGTTGGTTACAGGCTCTTTATCTGATGAAGAATTACCAGAAAAGTATATGTACGCCCCAAGAGCAATAACCAATAACGCAACAATACCGATGAATAATTTATGATTTTTCATAGAGATAATTTATTATTTCACCCAATACGTTTCGATTGTCGTTTGGTACTGATAATTAGCCTTGTCATCTGGGGCAAGGAAGGAAACTTTTTTCACATTCATAATACGAAGATTCTTTTCTAGTATTGCAATAAAATTCACATATCCTGGGTAAGGTCCAGTTGTTGTAAATTCTAGTGTTAGCACTCCAGTATCTGCATTTGCTTTTGCAGCTTTATTTTTAGCACTAGTATCATTAGCTTCTTTTATTTTAACATTCTGTAGCGATAATCCTTGATTTTTTGCAAGAGCATCTATTTCTAATATTAATTTAACATTATCAGGATTTTGTGGGAGCATTTTTTCAAGTCGTGCAATTTCATCTGGTGAAATTCCATTGTAAATCTGTAATAATTGATCACGCTTTTCAGCCAAAGTTCGTGCACTTTCAAGTAAATCTAAATACTCGGTCTTCTTTTTACCGATTGTTTTAACATCAGTATAAGTAGGGATAGTAAATGCAATAAACCCTGCTATAGATGCTATTAATATTATAATTGAAAATATTGTTCTCATAATGATTTATATTAGCGAACAGGTGTAATTGGCTGAGTCGCTACCTCTTCGACCACTTCGTTTGATAGACCATCTATTACTGACTCCTCTTCTGGTAATACATCAGTAACTGGTCGAGCAGGTGAATCTTGAATATTTTTTGAAAATTGTAAGTCGCTTTTTGGAATTGTAAAAGCAACATCAAATGAAACCCGTCCTTTTGGTGTTACGGTAAAATTTGAAAAAATTGTATCACTTAGATTTGCATTTTGTGAAAGCGCTTGTGATTGTAGTGCAATTGAACGATATCCATCTGATTCACCTGACATTGTCACTGCTAAATTTCCTGCCTCATTAAATGACATATCCATTTTAGTATAACGAACGGTTGGAAGCGTAGTTACTCCAAGCATTGTAAATAATGGAGATGTTACGATATGCTGGTTTAATAGTGTTTCAGAATTACGCAATCGTTTATCCATTACAGTGAACTCCTTTATCGTATTTGGATCCAAGTTTTTTTGGACTAGATTCAGTGAATTACTAAGATCTACAACTTGTTTTTCCAAATACACTTTATAACCATACATTCCACCTGCAGTTACTAGACTCATTATGAAAATAATAACAGAAACTACAAAAAGAATTCCGACAGGTTTTGAAACCGGAGCAGAACTTTGTGACGATTGTGAGACAATCGGTTTTTTAGGAATGAAGGTTGTTCGAAATTCGTTTTCCATCATAGAATGATATTAATAGTATACGGTATGTCTGTTAAAAAGACAACATGTTTTTTAGTGCAAGCCCTGTTGCAACTGAAAATTCGGGACCAGAAGTTAGAAGTAATGGTCGCATAAATTCTGGTGCATCAACTTTTGCAAACGGATCCGCCATCACTGTTTCAAGACCAGTTTGTTGTGCAACTAATTCTTTAAATCCTTGCACAACTGAACCACCACCAGAAAGAATTATTTTTGACACAACCCGATTCTGAGAATGCTCGTATTCAAGGAGTACTCGTTTTATTTCTGAAACCAAGTATTCATATGATGCATCAAGCAAGGTTTGTATTTCAGGATGCTTACTTGCATTGTATTTCATCTCTTCTGCTTTATCAAAAGGAATGGAGAGACTTCGACTTAATGATTCTGTTACAAATGCAGATCCACGATTTGCGACATGAAAGATTCTGATAATTCCATATTCAACAATCATCATACTAGTAAATCCAGTTCCCACATCTACAATCAGTACCGGTGCAATTTCACGACGCAGCACTGACCGCATTGTTGCAAAACTTTCAATTTCAAACGCAGGATTTAGAATCGCAGCTTGCGTTAATGTTGTTTGATAATTCTGAAGCGTTTCATTTCGTACTGCTACAATTAATATTTCAATTGTAGGCGACGGGGCCGTAACCTCTTGTTCATATGTTTCTTTTTCAGGAATAATAAACCAGTCAAGCGAAACTTCAGTAAGCGGAACAGGAATATATTTACGAGCTTCATTTGGAATTACCGTATCTAATTGGGTCTGACTTGCGCGAGGTAATGTTACCACGAACACTAAAATTGCGTTTGATTGCAATGACACAACGAAATTTTTTGCAGTAACACGAGATTCTTTTAAAACTTGAGTAATTGCTTTTACTGTGTCTGCTTCTGATAGTTTTGCAGGTTTTCCAATTGCTTCATTTGAAAACGGAGCAAGCGAAAGCGCACCATATGTTTCTAAAATGATACGACCTTTGTCTTCCTTGATTTGCACTACCTTTATAGAACCACTACCAATATCAATCCCGCAGACACTTCCGCCTGCTGAACTACCCGTCAAGGAAGCCCCTTGAAATAATTTTTTAATTGCGTCAAACATGGATATAGTATATCACAGTGTTTTAAGTTTCCTAGTTAATTATTTAGATTTCTTTTATATATGGAGTCTATAATAAAATTACCATGGTTTCAGGTACACTAAAGAAATTATTTTCATATATTTTCCCACCAACCTGTATAATTTGTGGGATTGAAAATACTGGAATTAATATCTGCACTTCGTGTAAGACAACTTTAGAACTAACGCGAGAGATGCGTCGCCCATGGTTGTTTTCACTTTACCGATACCGAACCGACAATGTAGCACAATGTATTCGACATTTAAAAAACTTTCCGGACCAAGAAATGATCGATGAAGTGATAAGTCAGCGAACATTCATGATCGAGCATTGGACATTAGGGTTAGTTAAAATGTTTCAATGTAATGACATAGTAATTATTCCTGTACCCATTCACCAATCGCGCTTTGTCGATCGAGGATATAATCAAGCTGACATTATTGCGAATGCATATAAAAAAATTATTGAACAGAAAATGAAAAGATCAGGTATCCCAATCCGAATAGAAAGTAATCTGATAATTAAATCCAAGAAGACTGATAAGCAAGCATTAATTACAGATCGAACTATTAGAAAGCAGAATATTAAAAATGCATTTAAAATTCAAAGCGGGCGAGATGCTACGCATCTCGCCCGCTCCCTGGTCATTATTATCGATGATGTAACCACAACTGGCGGAACGCTCGATGAAGTCCGAACATTACTTGAACCACATGCAAAAGCTGTGTTTGCGTTTACGCTGGCTCATTGATTATACCTCGCTTAATAAGCTCCTTCTTAAAATTATTAATAACTGGAATATTTTGCCACAATGCATTTATGTCAACATACGATTCAATATCTCCTATATATTTCTTTGGAAAACCAAAACTTGCTTGTTGTGGATAATCTTCTGGTTTATAAACCAAGTGACCCATTTGCACTATCTCTTCGGGTATACCGTAATCAGAGATTCCAACCCGAGGATCATAAATATTATCGATATACACCCTCCCTTTCCCATCATACGCCATTGCAAAAACAAGCTCATCGCCTTCAATGTTATCTACTTTATATTCTTCAATATAAATATTATTTTCTGTGTCATTTCCTAAGTCATTTTTCTGATATCGATCAATACAGCTACTATCAGAAAAATTAGGAAGCATGGTTTCAGGGAAACGCCCTTTAAAACATTTTTCAATATAGCTACTTATATTCTCATCATATACTTGTGCAATCTTTTTTAAATCTGGATTTTCGTTGCTCAAATGAAAATAAGTTAGGTTTGAATTAATTAACAATTCTGAGTATTTCTGACTATTATTTATTTCTTCAAGGTAATTTTTTATGTTTTTGAATTCTTGAATAGATTCTGCTCTTGTGACCCATTGATATAAACCACCTTCAAGTGTGAAATTTTTGAAACCTCTTGAGCTTACAACAAACCTATCGTAAGCCTTAAAAAATCGCTGGCAAAAATCTTGGTAAGATGCCCATTCTTTATTTTTTAAAGTTTGATATTTCTCTTTAAACTCAAATTCTTCCCAATAAACTGGATCTTCGCCATTTATACCTGGATTAGGTAAATATTGCATTGTTGGATAATGATTACGCTTCTGGGGCAAGTTACTGATTAACTTATAAATATCTTTATGTAATTTAGCGCTTTGAACATAGTGATGAAAAGGATTGCCTTCCTCACCTTTCATATAGCTCCCATCACCCCTCTCCCCAGGTAACGACTTCCATTGGTGATCAGACCCAGAAAATCTAAATATTCTAGTTTTCCATATTCCAGGATTTTGCATATCTTCAACTAACGCCAAAACGCTATGACCATTGAGTTGTGTAAACATGAATTTTTTACCATCAATTTCTGTGATGTTGTAAAACTTCTCTTTTATTCCTATAAACAAATCCTGAACGGATTGAGGTTGTTTATCCAAATGAGATTCAATGGCATTTATTGTTTCTTGAATTTCAGGCAACTTCTCAGTAGTAGATTCTTTTAAATTACCACTCTCTGACTCGTGGATGTTATTAACTATTCTATTGAATCGGAAGTCTGACATAATTAATATGTCTATATTTTAACATTTTTATATATATAGTAAAAGAAAGCTATAGCCATAATTTTTTGCTGAGTTGAAATATAGTCACTTTTTGCGGAGGCATTTTATAGTCGCTGCGCTCCTTGATTTGCGGAGGATATGAGATTCGAACTCATGGGCCCGTAAAGGCCGACAGTTTAGTAAACTGTTGATTTAAACCACTCATCCAATCCTCCATATTTTTAATTATGCCTTGCGGAGACGAGAGGATTCGAACCTCCGAGGGCTTTAACACCCTGCCTCTTTAGCAAAGAGGTACGTTAGACCACTCTGACACGTCTCCATCAGTCTAATAGCTGAACGCTGCTAATTTACCATAAAACGATAAATAAAAAAAGCCTCTGCTGCTTGTAAAAAAGCGGCTTGTACCGTATAATGCACCCATATGGCATACCGAATATTAATTGTAGAAGATGATGATTTCTTGCGATCATTGGCAGTAACTAAATTACAAGCGGAAGGTTTTGCGATGGAAATTGCAGCAACTGGCGATGAAGGAGTATCAAAAATAATGGCATTACCGCCAGATCTAGTAATTTTAGACCTTATGCTTCCAAATGTATCAGGATTTGATGTATTGCAAAAAATCCGAGAAAATGAAGCGACAAAGAAATTAAAAGTTATTGTATTTTCAAATCTTGGTGAAGAATCTGATATTAAAAAATGTCTAGACCTGGGTGTTAGTGAATATCTTGTTAAAGCAAACTTTACATTAGACGAATTAGCGGAAAAAATTAAAGCTATCATTGGAAAGTAATCCAAACAAAAAAAACCGCATTGCGGTTTTTTTTGTTTGGATTAGAAAGCAGGTGTAAATCCTGAACGATATGATGCAGCAGGAAGTGTTGGGTATGAAACTAGGACTCTATTTGCTGTCGCCGATGCACCGATCGCATTCAACTGAATCGCCTTTTGCCCACTGCCAACAGGCGCCGTGATGGAAGCAGTAACCCTGAAATTCGCAGATTGCCCCGCATTAATTCTCATCCGTCCCGAAGGATCAATAACTGCTCCTGATATAACACTTACTGTAGACGTTACTGACGCTCTTGAATCAAATGCAGATGACGCATTCAGAGGAACAATAACAAACCCGGCGTTCTCGATCGCACTATCAGAAACTGAAGTTCCGATCTTTACGAATCGAGGAATGAAGACATCGGAAACTCCTGCAGTAACGCGAACATCCATGGAAATTTCTGCGCGAGAAACATTTCCCTTAGTGTCGCGTGTGGTTGTATTATTTGACGAAACAAGAGTGGTAGTCAGCGTGTCTGCATTAATCGTAAACGGATTATTGGAATTATCAGTCGCTAGTAGTCGGCCAGCTGTCGGACTTGATGGCAGATTGTCGATGTAGTCCACCTGCATTTTATAAAAGGTACCGGAAACATATGGCGGAAAATTTGCCGGTAATGTAACCATGGCACTATGCGGACCTTCAGATATGTGAGGAATCAAGACATTTACAGATATGCCAGGTCGCGAAGAAGTTAATGTAATACGCGCGGTATCATCGCCGGTTCCGCCAGGGTGCCGACTTAAAAAACAACTCCTCCACTTAACATCAATTTGCTGGCCGCCTTGATAGATTTCTCCACCATTTGGAGACAATACCTGAATGTGAGGCTTCTTGTCCATACATAACTTTGTCCAACCTTCATCGTCGGGACTCGTAGTAATCGGCCCAATGCCCGAATCTGTCTTGGTAGACAATCGCTTTGGGACAAGCTCGCCAACGGACGCTTGCTGGTCGACGGGTACTCCGAAATAGATGAATCCGTTTATCGCCGCAAGGGCCGCAATTGCAAATATTGCATATAATCCTTTTCCTTTCATGTTGGGTGTCTCGCGAGAAATGGTTAAATGATAATAGATTCTCGATATATTAAGTATATCAAAATCAGACCATCACCACAACAAACCAAGAATAAAGTTATGGTATACTGCAACAATGAAACCGGATAGTTTAATAAAAAGTCTTACGAAAATTACTCCTGATCAAGCAAAAGCATTGGAAAGAATAGGTTTAAAAACACTTACAGATGTACTGTATTATTTTCCCGTTCGTTATAGCAATGTTGGAACCATTACAGTTTTGGATAATGCACAAGCCGATACTGAAATTACTGTATACGGAGTGCTTTCGAAGATCTCATTAACTAAAGGTTGGAAAAGTAAAATTCCGATGGCAAAGGCATCACTACGCGATATGTCTGATACAAATATTTCTATCATTTGGATGCACCAGCCATACATGGCAAAAATGTTTGCCGAGGGCGACCAAGTAAAATTAACTGGAAAAATCAGCGAAGGAAAAAACGGTCGTATATTCATGAATCCGCATATTGAAAAAACAGGATATCTACCTGTTGATGTTTCTGATTCATTATTTGAAAATACGGATGACGCAAAAGATGTTGGCTTCCCTATTTATCGCGAAACGCGTGGTATCACCAGTAAATGGATCTATCACACAGTAAAAAGGATCTTTGCAGAGAGTATTCACGGAATGATTTCAGACCCATTACCTGATTCGGTATTAAAAAAGTTTCATTTGCCCGATTTAAAAACAGCACTGGTATGGATGCACATGCCCGAGAAAAAAGAACATGCTGACGCTGCTCAAAAACGATTTGCGTTCCAGGAAATATTTCTGATCCATGTACAAAAAGCATTTGAACGGAAACAGTATCAACAATTATTTTCATTTAAATTAAATGTTCCGAAAAAAGATGTCCAAGATTTTATTGATACATTCCCATTCGAGCCAACAACTGGGCAAATGGATGCATTGGGTCATATATTCCGAGACATTCAATCTGACGAACCAATGTCACGATTAATTGAAGGTGATGTGGGAAGCGGTAAAACGTTTCTGGCTGCCGTTGCAAGTTATGCAACTATTATGAATCGACCTGCAGGTCAAGAATTTGGAAACCTTCAAGTTGCTTATATGGCACCGACCGAGGTTCTTGCGGTTCAGTTGTTTGAAAACTTTATTGAATATTTTAAAAATACTGGTATTTCAATCGGACTTGTTACAGGTTCAGGTTGCCGTAAATTCCCTACCAAAGTCGCGTCGTCACAGAAACCGTGGACCGAGATTTCAAAAACCCAACTTGTTAAGTGGATAAAAAGTGGCGAGATTGCAATCACTGTTGGAACACATGCACTGATTGCAAAATCAATTGATTTTCATGATCTTGGCTTGGTAATTATCGATGAACAACACCGATTCGGTACTAATCAACGCATGAAGCTGGCTAAAAAGGAGGGTCATGCGCCGCATTACCTTTCTATGACAGCCACTCCGATCCCACGAACCCTTGCCCTCACGATTTACGGCGACCTTGATATTTCAGTACTGGACACAATGCCGTCTGGTCGCAAGCCAGTAAAAACAGAATTAGTACAGCCAGATAAACGCGACAGTGCGTATGAAACTATGCGTAAGGAACTTGAGATTGGTAGACAAGGGTATGTTATCTGTCCAAGAATTTCCGACCCAGATCCAGATGAAGAACAAAAATTACAACTGCGTTCTGTAACTGCGGAAGCAAAAAGACTTCAAGAAAAAGTGTTTCCAGAATATACGATCGGCATTATGCATTCCAAAATGACAAAACAAAAGAAAGAAGAAGTCATGAAAGAATTTGCAAATCATGAAATTGATATTTTAGTTTCAACATCAGTTATCGAAGTTGGTGTAAATGTACCCAATGCGTCAGTGATGATTATTGAAGGCGCGGAACGATTCGGATTATCCCAGCTTCACCAATTACGAGGTCGCGTCATGCGAGCGTCTCATCAACCATACTGTTTTCTGTTCAGTGAGTCCATGGGCGACATTACAGAAAAACGGTTGAAGAGTTTCTTGGAAGCAAAAAATGGATTTGAACTTGCTGAAATGGATTTAAA
>DAOLZR010000005.1:13708-20616 GCA_035426405.1 Minisyncoccota bacterium
TGCCTGGATTCGAACCAGGGACCGCAGAGGTATCTCTTCGAGATTGCAGCGGCACTCAAACAAAATGCTCTGGCGTGTGGGCATGCCTGGATTCGAACCAGGGACCGCAGAGGTATAAGCTCTGTGCTCTAACCAACTGAGCTACATGCCCACACGTCATTTCATTTTGATTTTCGTTTGCTGCAATAATCTCTGCACTCTATGCAACTGAGCTACATGCCCAAATAGTTGGGTACCTGAATACTACCTTATTTTATTATCTAAATCAAACAAAAAAACACGCCACTATGTAGTGGAGCGTGTCTTGTAATAAGTACTTTCCAGAACATACTGCCCAAATAGAATAAAGGTCATTCCTACAACCATGCGGACAATGATGAGGTTTTCAATTCTCTTGGTGACAGAAAGCCAATTAAAAAAAGAACAAGAGCACCCATAAAACAAAACTGTTCCAAATATAATCCCAAGAAAGAAAAATACTTTAAGGGAAAATTCCTGTGAAGTAATCTTTGGAGCAATCCATAAAAATGTAACAATTGTCATCGGAAACAATAACGGTTCTAAAAAAGTTAGTAAAAATAATTTAAAGGATATAACTATTGATCCATTTGAATTTGCACCATCGCTCATTCGGAAGATATAAATACCAATGCCCATTAAAATAAATCCTGAAATAACATGAACTATCTTATAATCACTAACTTTTTTTATCAATTCAATAAACGAATCAAATTTTGAAAAATAGAGAATAATAAAGGATGACACAAATGTAGTCATCATAGGCCCAAATGCTGTTTCTAATCCGCTTTTTGTTCCAAATAATACTGTCTGGTTTATAACCATGAAACCGGCGGGACCTTTTGGGAAAGCTATTATCATCCCAACAAGAATTCCCTGTAAGAATGTAATACCTTTCATATGTGTCTTTTTGTTTAAACGAACAATACACTATTTATTTTGTTTGTCAAAAAACTACCCTTAGGTAGTTTTTTGTAGTGTCTTTGGCTCAATACCAAATTGTTTAACAATTGCATGATACTCTTCTTGTTCAAGCGTTTCTACTTCAAGCAATTTCGCAACCACCGCTTCCAGTGCATCACGATATTTATGAAGTGTATCAGTCGCAACTTGTAATGATGAGTTAATAATTCGAGAAACTTCCTCGTCAATTTTTTGCGCTAGGTGTCCTGAATAATTCTTTGAATCGCTTCCTGCACCACTTCCTGGAATCATACTTTCACCTTTCGCGTAAGCAACAGGCCCGAGCAAATCACTCATTCCCCACTTAGTCACCATGTCGCGTGCAGTTTTCGTTACAACTTGTAAATCATTTGATGGACCAGTTGTAACATCGTTATAAATGATTTTCTCGATTGCATATCCACCCAATGCTACAGTAATGTCATCTATATACTGAGCACTGGTCATATTCTTTCGTTCCTCGAGTGGTGCATGCAGCATGTAACCATTTGCTGCTCCTCGTGGAATGATTGTAATTTTATGAACTGGATCAGCATGCGGTAATACCGATGCCAAGATTGCATGACCTGCCTCGTGGTACGCAGTCAGCTTCTTTTCTTTTTGCGTAAGTAGGAATGACTTTCGTTCTGGTCCAATCATTACTTTTTCAATTGCTGATAACAAATCGTTTTGTGTGACAATAGTTCGATTTTCACGCGCAGCAGAAATCGCACCTTCGTTCATTAATGACTGTAAGTCTGCACCTGAAAATCCAGGAGTCCGTGCGGCTACTACTTCTAATTGTATATTATCTGCAAGCGGTTTTTCGTTTGAATGGATTTTCAAAATTGCTTCTCGGTCTTTTCGATCTGGTAACGATAGGTAGACTCGTCGATCAAATCGTCCTGGGCGAAGTAGTGCCGCATCCAATACATCTGCACGGTTAGTTGCAGCCATTACTACTAATTTTTCAGTCGGCTCAAACCCATCCATTTCTACCAAGATTTGGTTGAGTGTTTGTTCTCGTTCATCATTTCCACCACCAATACCAATTCCGCGAGCTCGTCCAACTGCATCAATTTCATCAATAAATATAATTGCAGGCGAAGCAAGTTTTGCTTGTGTAAACAAATCACGCACGCGTGACGCACCAACTCCTACAAACATTTCAACGAACTCTGAACCTGATAAGTGGAAAAATGGAACATTTGCTTCTCCTGCTACGGCTCGTGCAAGTAATGTTTTTCCTGTTCCCGGCTCACCCGTAAGCAATACTCCTTTTGGCATTTTAGCACCTACATCAAAATATTTTTTAGGATTTTTCAAAAAATCCACAATATCATTTAGCTCTTGTTTTGCTTCCTCGTTTCCAGCAACATCTGCAAATGTTAATTTTTTATCTTTTCCGTTTGGATCAGTAACACGAGCTTTAGATTGCCCGAATGAGAATGCTCGTCCACCAGCGGCTCCTCCGCTCATTTGTCGTGACATGTACCAGAAAAAGAATCCAATAAATAAAATAGGAGCAAGTATTGAAAAAATATTCAAAATAATAATCCACGCATTACTTTCAGTTTTTACTGTAATAGGCGTCGTTCGCAACACTTCACCTGTTACTCCATAAGTCGCAAGTGTCTCTGGTAATGATGCACCAGTTTCTTTTTTAGCAGTCTTTTTGGTTTCATCTTTTGCAGTAATGGTAAGCGTGTCACCTTTTACGACAATATTTGCAACCTGTCCTGCAGTTACCATTTCGGCAACTTGTGAAAGAGTTATTTCAGAAGACTCTGTAGTCTTTCCAGATAGTGAAGAATATAAAAATCCAATCGCGAGTAATACTAAAATAGTTGTGATAACTTGTTGGAAAAAATTTGTTTTACGCACTGGTTTTTTCTGCTTTTTTGTTTGTTTTTCAGCTTTCATATGCGTCTATTATACAGATTTCTGGTAAATAAAAAAGAGTGTCTATTATATGACACTCTTTTAAAAAGGACTTCGGGCTATTTTTTTAATAGAACAAATGCATATATTGTCCATAATACTAATTCTGCTATATAAATGAAGTTATAAACAGAAAATCCTTCAGGAAGTACTATTACAAGATTTGCTTGTGTGACAATATTACCAGCCAACAGCACAACAAGTAACCATGTTGACGAATAACTCAGGTCGATTTCAATTCCAGCTTTTTTTGGAATATAACGACTTGCGTACACCTTGAATACTGATTGAAAAATAGGCTTTAGTAATCGGTACAATACTGATAAATGAAGGATTATTATCATAATCATAATTAACATCTCTAGTTTTTTCATTTTTTTTGTTTTAAATTTATACGATCTTGAACGCAAGAATACTATTTGAATGATGATTTGTCAACGAACATTCCCTATGTTACACTGATATCCATGAACATCTTGGAGAACAAACATGTCTATCGTTCCTACGAAATCCTTGATACTATTTCTGCTGGTATCGTTCTTTCTGGTGCCGAAGTAAAGTCGCTTCGTAAGAATCATGGAACAATAAATGACTCATTCGTTGTGTTCCAGGACGGCGCACTCTCACTTGTAAAAGCATATATTCCACCCTATCAAGTAAAGAATACACCGCCATCATATGACCCATATAGGGCCCGAAAATTGTTATTAAATAAAACCGAAATTAATAACTGGTTCCGTAAAAAATCTGAAGCCGGATTGACAATAGTACCAATCAAGATGTATACTGAAAACCGCAAGATCAAGGTACTAGTAGGTCTTGCGCGCGGAAAGAACAAGCATGACAAACGAGAAACTATTAAAACTCGTGATGCTAACCGCGAAATAAATCGCTTGTTGAAAAACTAATTGGGGATGACCGGTTTTGACATGTGGATTCCTCGATGAATATGCATACCCAGTGTAATCTGGTTAATCTTACACAATTTGAAATGCAAACTCAAAATCAACTCCTTCACCTTACGCTTTTGCGTCTCGTGGACTAGTACTTGCCTAACCCTTTAAAGCGTTAAGCCGCGAACTGGCCGTGTGTCTGACACAACCAGCATTCGTGTCATATTTTCAGACTCATCTTTTTATGCGCTGATGAACGCATAGATCGAAACATTTTTTCATCCAACGAGTAACCCGTTCTTTGTTTCTTTCCAGAGGTTACTATGGACTACCGCCGTTGCAGGCGATATTGAAAGCAACTAAGTATGTAGATCTGTTCACCGACCCATATGGACGCGGGTTCGATTCCCGCCATCTCCACATCAAACAAAAATTCCGACTTCTGTCGGAATTTTTGTTTGACCTTGGAATAAGGAGCGAGCAACACAGGTTGCTCGCGTCGGGAATCGAAAGCCGGAGCGTTGCGTGAGTTTCGAGCGTAGCGAGAAGGCGAACGCCGCGAGCCGGGGTCGAGAAAAATTTTCGTTAGAAAATTTATTCGTGACCGATTCCCGCCATCTACACAATAAAAAACACCGAAAGGTGTTTTTTATTGTGTATTATTAGATTTCCTCAATGTCAGCAACATCATAGTTCCGTCAAAGATAACGAAATATAACGGGAATAATATTCCACTCACTGAATTTAAATTTGTTGTGAACACACTCAGAAGGCTCGCAATAAAGAATAATGACCAGAAGCCAAAACTTTCACTTTTTGGATTTTTGAGTACTTTTTTGTATGTAGGTAAACCTCCAACAAAATGCGCAAACAGACTTATTATTAGATTCACTAATGGCGCATCAAATAATAACCAAATAATAGCACTTATGATTAATAAGAGAATACAGAAGTATTCCAACTTCCCCATCGCCCTGACACCTTTCCAAAAACTCGCAATGCACATGGCGACATTTCCCAATAAGAACACTATACCAAGCGCAAGCGCAGACTTACTACTTGTAGTCAAAACTAATCCTGCAAAACTATTAACTGCGAGAAATACCCAAATAACCCGCGTAAAAGTACTTGGCGAATATTTACCTTTGAACATCTGTACAATACCAAGAACATACGAAGCGCCTCCAAATAGAATGATAAGTGCGTAAATGAAATTATTCATGATATTTTTTTACCCATTCCACCACCCTATCCGCAATCTGCTTTGCTGTTACTGGATTCCCTAATCCCAAATCATGGTTTGCATTAGGAATCGTCATTAGATCATGCGTGTAACTTTTCTGTTTCAGTTTATCTGAAAGTAGCTCAGCCTGATCATATGGCACAACCATATCCCCTGTTCCGTGAATGATTAATGTTGGGATATTTTTAATATATTGGATTGGGCTCGCATCTTTAAACTGGTTTGGAACTGGTTTTCCAAATTCATATTTAGCTCCTGTCATTTTATTCGCTCCATCAATTAATTTCAATAATGTTGCGCCATTTAGAAAATCAACATTGGTCATATCAGTTGGACCCGCCATGGAAATAATACTACTGATGTGATTTCCTTTGTCGTACTGATATCCGTACAACAACGCCATATGCGCACCAGCACTGATTCCACCAATCGAAATTTTATTCGTATCTACATTCCAATCTTTTCCATGTTCAACAATATAATTAACTGCCTTATCTACATCACTCATTAATTCCGCGTAATGCACTGTATCTGATGCATAACGATAATTAATAGAAGCACTTGCGATTCCTGCACCACCTAATGCAAGTTGTATAATTGCCACATCATTTTTATCACCAGATACCCATGCTCCGCCATGCATAAATAATATAAAAGGAGTTTCTTTATTTGACCCTTTTGGAACAAAAATGTTCATTGTGTTTCGTTTATCAGTTCCGTATTTTACATCGCGTAATACTAGATCCTTTTTAGTTGGTTCTGATGTTGCGCTTTGCGAAGATCCAGATTGCTGATTTTGAGACTGATTATTAGCTACCGGTCGTGGGTCCGGATTCTTGTCTTTTACAGAATTAATAATCCCACCCAACGCAAGAATAATTACAATGACTCCAATAATTTTTAGAATTGTTTTCATGTGATAATTGTAACATAAAAACCATCCCGCAGGACAGTTATTACGATCGTTTCGATTCTGTTTTTACTTGCCAACCTTCAACGACTGCTTCGGCTAATTTTTTGTATTTGATTTCTTTTTCTTCACCGTCTTTTGTAACGACAATTTTATCATTACGGTCATACTTTTCTCCATCCGCTGTGTGTGTTGGAACACTGATCAATAATGGAGACTGTGTTTGTGAAGCTTGTGGATTTGTTTCCATATTTTTCAACAGATCTGCCATTTGTGCTGTCCAGTTATCTTCCAATTGTCGAAACAGTTTTAATGCTTCGCGTTTGTATTCAACGATTGGTTCCCGCTGGCCATATCCTCGCAGATTTACTGCGCTTCGACTATCATCCATCATTTCCAAGTGATCCATCCATAATCGGTCAGTTACATATAAAGCAAATGATCGTACGGTTTCCAAAAAACGTTCCTCACCAATTTCAGTTCGTTTTGCCTCGATAATTGATGCGTCGTCTCCTGCTCGTTCCATAACTTGATCTACAAGTTCATTTAGAAATTCTGGATCTCGATGCAATATTTTTTTGCGTCGTCCATAAATGACAGCTCGTTGTGTAGACAATACATCATCATATGACAAAATATTTTTCCGTGAATCAAAATGGAATCCTTCTACTTTTTCTTGTGCACCTTCTAATTGTCGTGAAATGAATCCGTTTTGAACTGGTTCATCTTCTGGAACACCAAGTGATCCAAGCATTCCTTTTACTTTGTCGCCTCCGAAGATTCGCATCAACGGATCATCAAGCGATACATAAAATTGAGTTGTTCCAGGATCTCCTTGTCGTCCTGCTCGTCCTCGCAGCTGGTTATCAATTCGTCGCGCTTCGTGTCGTTCTGTTCCGATTACATACAATCCGCCAAGTTCTACAACTTTTTGATAATTATCTGCATCAAATGGAACTCC
>DAOLZR010000006.1:0-3851 GCA_035426405.1 Minisyncoccota bacterium
TGGATATGCGGCTGGATACACTGCATCAGATGCAGATTATGCAAACATGATTGGACGAGGTGCTGGTAATGCGGCGACAAATGCACAGTATTCAAACTTCTTTGGATTTCAATCTGGTTACAATGCATCGAACGCTGCAAATAGTATTTTTATCGGTAAAAATGCCGGATATGGTGATTTGGTAAATAATACTGTTTCTGGGTCATCAATCGCTATTGGTGATAGTGCAGGAACAGGTGGAAATTCAAATTCAATTGCAATTGGTGCATCTGCTGTAAACACATTAGCTAATCAATTTTTAATTGGATCTAGTTACATAAATTTTAATGTTCGTGGAATTAATTATACATGGCCATCTGCGCAGGCTGCAGGTTCAGGTTATGTATTAACTAATGACGGAGCAGGTGGTTTATCTTGGTCAACTGGATTGTCTATTGGTGGTACTAATGGGCAGTTACAATACAATAACGCAGGAGCACTTGGTGGAGTAAACGGAGTTACATTTGATGGAACAAATTTTGATGCAAAAGATTCAGTATTCCGTATTGTGGACAATAGCGATACAACCAAACGCGCAATATTTGAAGTATCAGGAATTGATACAGGAACAACACGAACATACACTCTTCCAAACACAGCGGGAACGATTGCGCTAACATCGGATCTATCAGGATATTT
Organism: Minisyncoccota bacterium; assembly: GCA_035426405.1. Lineage (GTDB taxonomy): Bacteria > Patescibacteriota > Minisyncoccia > Phycocordibacterales > UBA1006 > CALMMZ01. The sequence continues at coordinate 679 of DAOLZR010000006.1, forward strand.
GAAAAATAGTATTGGTATTGCAGGTGGTACTACTTTAATTGGTGGTACGGCAAGTGGTCAGAATTTAACATTACAATCAACATCAAACGCAACAAAGGGAAAAATTATATTTGGTACTTCGGCATATGATGAGGTAAATAACAGATTGGGTATTGGAACAACGACACCTGGGAATTTACTTAGTATTGTTGGTAATAGTAGCACTCCTGGAGGGGTCGCATTTGATGTTAAAAACTCCAATGTATCTGGAGATACAAGATTTTCTTTATCAAGTTCCAACAATAGAACTCTCAATCTTCAGGTAACAGGTGATAGTTATGTTGTCAATCAAAAAGGAGCATATTTATTTACCAATGGCGGACTGTCTAATATGACATTTATGACTGATGGTGATGTTGGTAGTGGAGGTAGTGGATATATTTCATTTGCAACTGGTGGTTATACATTAACAACACAAGAAAGAATGAGAATCACAAGTACGGGTAATATCGGAATTGGTATAACATCACCAACTGCATTATTAATGTTGGCAGCAGGAACTGCAACAGCATCTACTGCGCCCCTTAAATTTACAAGTGGTACAAACCTAACAACACCCGAAGCCGGCGTGATGGAATACGACGGAACATCACTATTCTTTACTCCTGCGTCTACTCGCTACAATGTACTTATGAACGGTCTTGGGCTTGCTGGTGGTCAAACTGTTGTCGGAGGTACTGCAAGTGGAAACAATCTTACACTTTCATCAACATCAAACGCAACCAAAGGAAAAATTCTTTTTGGTACTTCGGCGTATGACGAAGTAAATAATAGATTGGGAATCGGGACGACGAATCCGGGCGGTATTTTAGATATTTACAAATTTGACAATTCAAATCCTGTATTAATGCGAATTTGGAATGGCGGTAGTGGGGGAGCAAAACTAAGATTTGTGTCCGAAACAGGTGGGACGGCACAACATCAATGGACTACGGATAAATTCTTAGCGGCTATTGCGGCTAATAATACGATTGGTATGCAGTTTAGAGTTGGATTGAATGCCACAGAGGCAGCGTTAGATGCGTCAACGAGGATGACGATTACAACGGACGGCAACGTCGGTATCGGAACAGCATCACCATCATATCGATTAAGTGTTTCAGATACAACAACTGCAGGAATTGTTGGTTCATTCACTAATAGTGATGGAACATGTACACTTGATCCAGGCGATGTTTCTGGGTGGAGTTGTCCATCTGATTTGAACTTGAAAAAAGACATTACAACACTTGAAACTGGATCACTTGATAATATTTTGGCACTTCGTCCAGTAAATTATCGATTGATAAACGAAGATGGTTCTGCAAATCTCTCAACAGGTTTGATTGCACAAGAAGTTCAAACGATATTTCCGAATTTGGTGAAAACTCAAATCGATGGAACGCTAGCATTGAATTACGGAGGGCTCACGCCATACATGATTTCTGCGATACAGGAAATGAATCTACAAATTACGGAAATTAATGATACTGATAAACCAAATTCATGGCGCGATGCATTGATTGCATGGTTTGCGAATGCTGCAAACGGTATTACAGAAATATTCAGTAAGAAAGTTTCTACAGAAGAATTATGTGTAACTGATTCTGCAGGGCAGACATGTATTACACGAACACAATTGGATGCATTGTTGAATGGGCAAGGGGTTCCTCCTGCTCCGACACCAGATCCAACACCAGATCCGTCGCCAGAGCCTGACCCAACACCGTCAAATGATCCGATAACCTGTACGGCGCCAGAGGTTTTGAATGCTGATGGTACGGCTTGTGAAGCCTTGCCGTCGAGTGATCCAGACCCTGATCCAACACCTGAATCGGATCCAGTCCCTCAACCATCTGATAATTCTGACCCAATTACAACTGAATAATCAAATAATAAACCCATATAAAAATATATGGGTTTATTATTATCTCTGGTATAATTAGGTTATATGAAATATCAAAAACCGCTCATTGCTGCGTTGGTTATTATTATAATTGCCGTAGGAATTGCATTTATAGTATCAAAAAAAAGATCTGGAGAAACTCGAATTGATGAGTCTGAAACTCAAGTCAAAACTACTGAAAACACAGATGCGATAACTATGCAACCCGAAATGATTTCCGTTGCGGAGGATTCTTATTTACACGGGATCAGTGGGTACTACCCAAAGTTCACCCAAACAGATGAATCATTTAACAAAAAAATTGAACAATTTGTGATATCGGGTGTGACAGAGTTTAAAAAAGAAGCCGACGCTAATTATAAAGCACAATTAGAAACAGGCGGTGATGACTTTCTAAAACAGTTTGAAAATGGAGGAATGTATACCTATCAAATTAAAACAAATATAATTCAATCAAATAATAACTTTATAAGTATGACGATTATTATTGCCGGGTATTCAGGTGGTGCGCACGGATACGAAACAACAACAAGTTTTAATTATGATGTAAAAAATAAAAAGGAAATCGAACTTGATTATTTCTTCCCAAATAATCCAGATGTACTAAAAACAGTTTCGGATATTTCACGATCTCAGTTAACTCCAAAAATCCAAGAGGCAATGGATCAAAAATCACTTGACCCATTCACAAAAGAAATGCTGGCAGACGGAACGGATCCATTAAAGCCGATCAATTTCAAAGTGTTTACTTTTACGAATGACACTCTAACTATTTATTTTGGGCAATATCAAGTTGCAGCATATGCATACGGACAGTTTACAGTTGATATTCCAAGAAATTAGTATGAATATTCATTAACTTCATATTAAAAAAGTATAAATATGATATACTAAATTACAATACGATTATATGAAATCACATTCTCGTACATTCTCATTTATTTTTACCACAATAGTCTTTTTAACTGGCTATGGTTTTTTTGTATTTGCAGCACCGCCTGGTCCAGGTGGATATAATCCAGGTGAAACATTGGATCCAGAATGTAATCCAGGAGATCTATTACCAGAACCTTGTATTGTAAAATCGATAACTGGTGACCCAGGCTGGTCCCTTGTTGGTAATAGTGGAACAGATGGTGGGACTATTAATTTTGTTGGTACAACTGACGCGCAAGACTTAGTATTAAAAACAAACGGAAATGAGATTGCACGATTTGGACAGAATGGGAATGTTGCATTTGGTAATGAC
>DAOLZR010000006.1:3951-11055 GCA_035426405.1 Minisyncoccota bacterium
AATTATGGTAATCATGATGGGGCAGGTTCCGCACAGACTAAACGCGCAATTCGATTGGGTTCTGCTATAGATAATGAATGGGATATTAATACGCTCAATGTCGGCGATCGCAGTATTGCGATTGGGTTTCATAGTCCTACAGGATTACTTGAAGCTCCCACGGCAACAGGTGACAATTCAATCGCTATTGGTGTTGGAAATGATGCAACTGGATATGCCTCCACTGCTTTAGGTTTTGAGAGTAATGCAACAGGTGATTATTCATTCGCATTCGGAGGAAGTGCGCAAGGTGATAATAGTGTTGCGTTTAATAAAAGTGCAGCCGATGGTAATTATGCATTTTCAGCAGGACGCGGAGCGCTTGCATCTTCTTATAATGAAATATCATTAGGAACTTACGATACGATATACAGTCCTGTTTCCGTTACGGCATTCAATGTAATAGATCGTCTTTTTAATGTTGGGAATGGAACTGGTCTTGGTTCTGAATCTGACGCGTTTACCATTCTCAAAAACGGAAAAACCTCTATTGGTTATGATAACTTTGAAACTACAACACTGGACTCATTATTACAGGTAAATGGTTCAATTCTTTCTGCTGACCTTACAGGGTGTGATTCATTGTCATCTGATGCGGATGGAAAGATTCTTTGTTCTGGTGTAACTAATGGGCTAGGGATGATTTCTGGCAGCATAGGACTTGGTGGAACATTAACCCAAAATACAACTATAAATCAAGATATATATAGTCATACACTTCTACAACCCGTTTCTACAACAGGAGCGTTGGTTATGACACAGGGATTAACCACAGTCACAGGTCTCCCAGGGAACGTTATAGGATACATCGCCACAAATGGTGACAGTGCTCGAACGATTTCGTGGGCAAGTGGTGCGTCGAATAAAGATTTACACACATTGTCCGGTTCAGGTGATCCTGATTTATTGTCTGGCGGTTCTGAAATTAGAACAGATTATGATATTACAGATACCAGTAGCGGGATGGCAAGTCTATATGCATTTGACACTCCTAATGGTAGGACTTCTCGTTTACAAGTAACTCCTACCTATCTAAATATCATATTAGATCCAGCAGGGGAATTGCGAATTAATAACAGTGCAGGTACGGCTGGATATGTTCTGGCGTCTAATGGAGCAGGTGTTGCGCCTACTTGGCAGGACCCTAACCTGTTGGTTTCAGATGAACGATTGAAATCAAATGTTACTGATTTATCAAATGACACACTATCAAAATTGTCTCAGATTAGAACAGTAATGTATACATTAAATACTGATCAAACGAATCGAATGCAGGTAGGATTCTTAGCACAAGATTTAGAACAGTATTTCCCAGAATTAGTTGGCCAAAAAGATGCAACCTATAAAGGTGTATATTATGCACAAATGACTCCAGTACTTGTTCAAGCGATCCGTGAATTAAACTTACAGATGACAGAAATTGATAATATGGCGACAGCTAATCCGTTACGAGATAGCTTTACGGCATGGCTTGCAGATCAAGCAAATGGAATTGTAGATTTGTATGCAGAAATTATACATTCTAAAAAAGTTGAAACAGAGCAACTATGTATAGAGGATATTTGTATGGACCGTGATCAGTTGTACAACATGATGCAGTCATCATCAACGCCGGTTGTTATTACGCCACCTACGGTTACTCCTGATCCTGAAACGGATCCTGTAATAACTCCAGACTCCGAAATTGATTCTGTAGTAGATCAAGATTCAGACCCATCTGATCCAGTATCAGATGAGCCAACAGTAAGTGATCCAGAAATAGGGAATTAAGAAAAAACTATAAAAAATAAGGCTCATTTGAGCCTTATTTTTTATAGTTGAAATAGTATAAATTCTAAAATACCTTTATATTTTAAGGGTATTATAGAGATGCTTATATTATTTAATAGGTAGGGTACTTGACAAAGTATATCGAATATGCTATACTACCGATAAGAAGATAAAGATAGTGATATCCAAATCTTCAAGTTCTTTATAACAGTTTTCATACGATTATGTTTGTAATTATTTATCTCAGAGGTCTCAATCTCAATCGAAATTCCATTGAGGGTTCCGAGATAAATAATTATCTAAACTAAAAAAATAATCATTATGAAAACTTCAACTAATTTCAACAGAATTAAATTCTTCTTAGCTTTGATCATTGTATCAATTTCGTTTCAAGCTTGTTCAAAAGATGGCTTAGGTGTTGGTACCGGACCTACAACAGTAGGTACCTACGCGTTACTGTCTGGTAATGTAAATCAGGACCGATTATTGGTAAGTTCTAAATTCTCTGAGAATTTCTCAGGTACTGCGAATGCAATCAAGGTTGACTTGGATTTGAACGGGTTTGTCGATATGAACAAATTTAACACCGACGAATACGACGCAAGTTGTATTATGATGGTGATGAAATTATCAAACGGGCAGATTGTAAACTGCGTGTTTCCAAGATCACTCTTGCAATCATTGGTGCACAATCCGTATCAGGTGTTTGTTATTACACAAACACCGAATCCATCTCGACTGTACAGTCCAGGTATAGCATACCTTGCCGGTCTATAAGCTAAGCACAAAAGAATAAAAAACCGTAACAATTATGTTGCGGTTTTTTTACGGCCTATGGTATACTTATTCCATCTGATTTTCATCAGAATAATAAGCTTATTATTAGATTAATCATTAGTTAATATATTATATGAAATCAAAAATTTCAAAAATTGTTTCTGCTGCAGGATTTGCACTGCTTACACCAGTTGTAACAGTATTCGCAAACACAAACAGTGGTGCATTTGCAAGTGGTGGAGTGTTCGATAACTTTATTGCATTCCTAAAACGAATCTTAACATCAGCATTCCCAATTATTACAGCTTTGTTGATTGTGTTATTTGGTTACCAAGTAATCCTTTTCCTAACAGATAAAGAAGTTGAAAAGAAAGAAATCCATAAAGGAGCCTTGATCAAATCTTTGATCGCTATCTTCCTATGGTTTACAATCTTTGGATTGATTACTGTATTGGCTAAAACTGTTGGAGTAAAGGTGGGTGATACAGTTACATCACAAAACATCCCAACAGTAAGTCTTCCTTAAGTTTTATAACATCATTATGTCTATGTGGTTACTAATTCCTAACATTGTATTTGCGGCAGAACCGCTTACTATCAAACAGCTGATGTTTCGCATCAGTTATTACCTAATCAATCCATTGATTGTTGTAGGTTTTGTAGCAGCGCTCTTATATTTCATATGGGGTATGATTGCGTTTTTACGCAACCGTGATGTGAACGCAGCCGCAGGACAAGAGGGTAGAGATCATATGTTGTATGGAATTATTGGACTTGTAATCATGGTTTCAGCGTTCGCTATTATGCGATTAATAGGAGAAACTGTTGGTTCTGGTATCAAAACTCCTTAATAGATGTAATGTAAAAAAACCAATGCAATTGCATTGGTTTTTTTATTTAAATGTGAATATTAATTTTTTAAATCATTATAGAGCGGATGATTTTTCATAACCGCATCTACATCAATTTGTTGTGAAATGGTCACACCTTGACCCTGGTTCCAGTTAGTTGTACCAGGATCCGTACTGACAGTGCTACCTGATTGGATAGCTTTTGTAAGTGGATGTTTGGATACAATTGCATCAATGTTAACGGTTTGACCCGATTGATTAATTGAAGTACCTGATCCAGAGCCTGATGAGGTGTTTTGATCTGTGGTAGTGATTTTGCTTGCACTTGGTTTGTCATACAAACCACTGTCGATAGCCTGCTTTTTTAGCATGTAGCTTCTTTCATTTACATTATCGAAATAATCCCACATCGTTAGCGGCTCCTTTTTGGCAACTTTTGGTTTCGAATCTTGCCAGAACCATATGGTTTTTTTACCATCTGGCCACCATCCATTTGCTTGCAGGTACTGTTTAGTGCTCCATTCCACACCTTTAGGTGGTTTTGCCCCAGCCCATTTTTTAGCGAGTCCTGGAGAGAATTCGAGTATCATCCAAAGTGATATGCCTAAGACAATTAAAATAAATAGAATTTTTGCCTCTTTAGCCATCCATTTTATAACCTTTCCAATGTTTATAAAGAAACTGGTTATAAATTCGTAAGCTTTTGTGCGGAATTCTTGCCAACCATTTGGCTGTGTGTTTGCTCCGGCATTTCCGGTGGCTGGTCGTGTTGATAAGTAATAAATTGTACCTCCTACGACTCCAAGCACTAACAGTATAAGAAAGAGATAAAATAGTATCTTTATAAGATGAAGTATTTTTCCTGCTAATTCCGTTATTATGGTATTTGTGCCGGGGCTGTTGGAAAACAGAATGTAGCAGATGCTGCCCACAAATGATATTGCAAACAGAATTGCCATGCCGTAAACTATAGTTTTTAGTGTTTTCATTTTTTTAATTTAAGTTGTTTGAGAAATTTGTGCTTGTGGTTTAAGAAAGTCTTTGAATAGATCGCCCAGATTCATAACATTCAATCCACCTGAGTTTTTCAGAGCTTGTGCCAGCATAATGATTGCCGGGTCAACATCAGACATCTGTGCTGCCTGCATCATTTTGAATACATCAATTGCTTCCTGGTTACCTTCCAGTAATGACATGTGCTTTTGAGCAGCGTCAACCTGGATTTCCAAGGCTCTTGCGTCAGCCAAGGCATCGTTTTCGCGAACAGTGAAAAGCTGTTCTGACAGAGTAATAGCCACTTGCTTGGTTGTTTTTGCATCAGCCTCTTTGATAGTGTTTTCTGCTATAGCCTTGTCAATCATTGCCTTATTCTTGAACTGGATAGTATAAGCTTCAATAATGTCTTTTAGCATTTGTTTTGCTTCATCGCCAACAGCTCTTACTTGTAGGATGTTTACGGAATCATGACCCCATTCAAAACCAATGAAGTTTTCAGGCTTACTGAGCATTTTGATAATCTCGTCTTGAAAGACATATCGCAGCTGCCTTACACTGTCTTTTGCCTGCTGCTTCTGGTCTTCAGGTAGGTCATCTATCATTTTTCCGACATTTTCGTGCAGCAGATGAAATGAATTCATCTTTGCTATTAGACCCGCGCACGATTGAAGCATTGAATACGCTCTTTTCAAAGGGTTTTCATTTCTTAGACCGGCAACATCAGGATTAATACATCTGCCCGAGATTGAAAAGATGATCTGCAGGCGGATATTATTAATATCTTCCGCCTCATCACTTTCGATTCCATACTCGTAAAAACATGAAAACAATACTGCAGACTCTTCCTCACGTCTCCAAGTGATTGACTTTGCGTCGCCATTCACATCAGCAAATGTGATTTTTTTGTAAAGGAGTCTGGTTTGACCATGTCTTTCTCCATACCAATAGATTTTCCAATTCCAGCATAATTTCTGCCAATCAGTCATTCCTTGGGTTGTTGGATTTCCAGTAAACTCTTCCAGAATTCTTTTCTGCCCAGGCAAGAGTGACATGGAATATTCGCCATATGTTTTCAATTTCTCTGCAAAAATACTAACACTTTCCTTTGTTCCTACATTCTCAAAAAGAAAATGCTTGGTTGAAGGGTGTGGCCACTTAGTATCTGGTGGCAGTATTTGAAATAGATATGCAGCATCTGGCGTATAGGTAAAGAAATGATCAAATGCATTATTCTTTCCAAAGAAATAATGACGATTGATTTTTGGCTTAAACGCCAATCCAAAAGGAAATACGGGAAGCTTCTCTTTGGAAGCTATCCATTGGATCACTCGAGAGACGACCCAATTTTTGATGAAACGATACATTGATACGCCCACCAAAATGGTTGCCAGTCCAAAACTGCTAACCAGTAAGATTAAGAATTCTTTGCTCATAATTACTAATTTATTTCGTGATTTAATTATTTTATTGACAGGGTACAATACGCACCGATTGAGTACATTATATCATAATAAGTATAAAAGTCAAGTCGTTTTACGAGAATAGAGCATTGATTTTAAAAGGTTTTTTTGATAGAGTAGGGAGGTTAAAAACCCCCTGTAGCTCAGTTGGTAGAGCAGCTCCCTCTTAAGGAGACGGTCGTAGGTTCGAATCCTACCGGGGGGACACGGAGGGTTGCCTCGAAAGAATAAGGCGTGGTGGCGAAGTGGTAACGCTGCGGTCTGCAAAACCGCCATGCGCGGGTTCAATTCCCGCCCACGCCTCATTGCAAACACCGAAAGGTGTTTGCAAGCGTGGGAACTAAAGCAAAATGTTTTGCTTTAGTTAGGGAATTGAAAGGCTTTTGTTTATTTCGAAAAGCTTTGCTTTGAGAAATACAAAAGCACCCGCGGCGGTAGCCGAAATTCCCGTAGACCTCAACAGGGAATTGTTATTATAAGTTTCTTGTGCTAAGATAAAAAAATTATGCCCGGGTGGCGAAATTGGTAGACGCACTTGCCTTAGGAGCAAGCGAAGTGATTCATGGAGGTTCAAGTCCTCTCCCGGGCACAAATGAAAAGAAGTGTAAGCAATATTGCTTACACTTCTTTTTAATTACGAATCTCTTTTTCCTTTAAAAAAGAAAGATCGAGATCAGTTTTACTTTCCGTAAGTTTTAATTTTTTAAAAAAATGAACATTTCGAACATGTAAAGGATATATTCTTTTATTACTTGTATAACAAAATAAATTCTCCATTTTCTGTTCGTTGTGAGGAATAAAGTCAGGAAAAATGATATCAAGTCCTGGAACTTTAGGTACATCGCTTTCAATGAAAGACTTAGTTGTTTCAAAGAACTTTCTTTCAATCAGTACAATGAAGACTTGGGTTTCTTCATCAAACATAATTGCTTCCTGGAGATCGAGTTCCGGGTCTGGTTTTACCTCGTCATCCTTTAATTCAATTTTAATTCTGTTTCCATAATCCAGAGTTAATACTTTGTGAATTCTGGGCCTTACATAAATGAGCTCATTACTTTGAAAATAAAAAATTTTTGTGTCTGTTTTGCGTTGATCTTTAATATAAAGATCTGTTCGCCATTCCGTTATATATACTATCATTTGTGAAGTTTTTATTAATGGGATAATACCATAGATTGGAGTTAATTCAAGGGAGAAGTATTAAATGTTTT
>DAOLZR010000006.1:11155-13963 GCA_035426405.1 Minisyncoccota bacterium
GTGCCCGGAGTGGGACTCGAACCCACAAGCCTAACGGCAAAAGATTTTAAGTCTTTCGTGTATACCATTCCACCATCCGGGCATTCGGCACTACATATAGTACCAAAGCATATTATTTGTGCAAGATCTCGGGAATTGATCCATGTGTTTCTGCAGTGTCGTCAAGCAAGTCTGTAACTCGTTGTCGATTGTGTTCACCGGTATCAAGTTTAAATCGGAACCATGCAGGTTGTGTTTTCATTTTTGTTTTCACATGATTACGGATATCGTCGCAGTGTCGTGTTAAAAATTCTTCTGCTTGATTCTCCTGGCTTTCTGGAAGTACGGTGTACAAGATATACATTTTCTTTCCATCGCTTGAATATTCTGCTCGCGTGAATGTAATCAGCGATCGTCGGTTTCCGTTTCGAGTCACCCAATCAGCAGCAGTTGCAAGGATAAGTTTTACATTATTTTTCATATAGTTTATTGAATTATTTTTTTGAATACCTCTATAATATCACCAGGTTCTGGTGCAACTGATGATTCGATTTGTGTTCCAAATTCTGAATCAACTTCGACTTTATCAGTAGGGGATTTTCCTTGTTGTAATTCCAGTATTTTTCCATTTCCGACCACTTCATCATTTCGTGTGATTCGAATCAAACTACCTTTTGTAATAGTTCCTGACAATACTCGTGCACCAATTAAATGAGTATTTTTTTGATTACTAAAATATTTCAATACTTTTACCGTTGCTAGGATTTGATCTACTTCTTTCAAAGGTTTTCGTTCAACTCCCAATGCGTGTAACCATTCGGTTAATTTGTAAATGATTGTAAATGTTTCAACAGTGATTTTTTCTGTTTCATTCAAGTCACGAGCTCGTGCATCCATATCAACATGGAATCCAAGTACGATTGTTTTTTTGTCGGCAATAGCAAGCTGAATATCAGATTCACTAATAGCTCCTACACCTTTTTTAATAACTTTGAAATAGACATCTGGGATTTCAATCTTCATTATTTCCGCCTCAATTGCTTCTGCACTTCCATATACATCTGATTTGATAATAATAGGAATGATTGCAATACCAGTTTGATTTTCAGGAATTTCTCGCGCATAGCTTACTTCGTGCATTTCGCTTTTATTCAAAAGTGCTCTTTCTTCAGCTTCTTTTTTATTTTCGGCTGTTGTAAATAGTGATCCTATATTTGGAAGTTTTGAAAATCCTGTTAATCGTATTGGTGTTGAAAAGGAAACTTCACTTAATTGTTTTCCAATAAAATCTTCAATTAATCGAGTTGTTGTCCATGCATCATCAACCACTACAAAGTTTCCTTGTTTCAAGGTTCCATTTTTAATAATCATCGTTGCAGAAATTCCTCGTTTTTCATCCATATTTGCCTCTACAACAAACCCTTCAGCTGGAATATTCGGATTACCTTTGAAATCTTCAAGTTCTGCAAGTAATAAAATAGTTTCCAAAAGCTCTGGAACACCTTGGCCAGTCTTTGATGAAATAGTAACACATGAAATAGTTCCACCAAAACCTTCAACGAATACTTCTTGTTCCATTAATTCCGTTTTGACTCGATCAACATTAATATTTGGTTTATCAATTTTAGTAATAGCCACAATAAAAGGAACATTGTTTGAAACAATAGTTTTTATAGCTTCCTTTGTTTGAGCCTTTACACCTTCTTCCGCTGACACAATTAAAATTGCAATATCTGCAATCGTTGCCCCGCGTTGTCGCATGTGTGAAAATGCTGCGTGACCTGGTGTATCGATAAAAGTAATTCTTTTCTGTACACCATCTGCATCTGGAACGCTAACTTCATACGCTGAAATATGCTGAGTGATTCCACCCGCCTCACCTGCAACAATATTAGAACTGCGAATAAAATCCAGCAGGCTGGATTTTCCGTGGTCGACATGACCCATGATTGCAACCACTGGTGGTCGTTGTGTAGATGTGGTGGGCATAAATTAAGATTATATAATTTCAAACATATTAAAATTTCACTTTTTGCGGAACGCAAGCGCCCTCACGACAAGTACTGCATTACATGTATTCCTGTATTGTCATTCCGGATCAGGTCCGGAATCTAGGTTCCTGTATTTTTCAGCGAGTACTTGTCTGCGGGTTCGGTCCTCAAAAGTAAATTTCAATATGTCTTTCAATTATTTTAATTGCGCGACAGCGTCTTTCAAAACCTGTTTTTCTTCTTTTGTGAGTTCAAATTCAGAGTTGAAATTTTGAATAGGTTTTGCAAATACATTACTGCGTTCGCGTGAATACAGGCTTGATAGTACCATACCATTACCTTTTTCGTCAAGTATGGCACAACAGAAGCTTTGGTTGCCACCAGTGTGATCAAATGCGTTAAATCGAGTCATTGCAAATCCTCTGTGACTTCCCATTACGCGCTGATGAATAGATTCCACACTTGCTACCAAATCATCATGTTTTTTAAGATACAATGTGTGATCATGCAAAAGTTGCTTCATCACTTCTTCTAAAGATGTTCCGCTTGTTCCGCGAGTAAATGCAGTTACGCGGTTTGTTAATCTGATAACCATAAAAAACAACATAACAACAACAAGCACGGCGAGTATAATTGCAACAATAAAGTAAATATTCATATATTTGATTATAGTCGAATTTATGGTAATTTCAAGGTATCGCTTACTGAAAATAATGAGTATATAATTTTCTTGTCCTCCGTAACGCCTGTCTGCCTAACGGTAGACAGGCGCCCTCACGCACCTATGGTGCTGCGGGTTCGTACTCAGACTTCGAAAATTATATACTCATTATTTTTA
>DAOLZR010000006.1:14063-17995 GCA_035426405.1 Minisyncoccota bacterium
ATTGCATTACTTGGCGTAGTAGAACATTTCAAGAAAAATAACCCAAATATAATTCCACATATTATTACAAGTCTTATTGAACATGATTCGATTCTTGAAATTTGTGGTCATCTTGAACATTTAAAACAGGCAGAAGTTAGTTATATTCCATGCGACCAAAACGGAATTATTGACATATCAGAACTTAAAAAAGCATTACGACCGAACACTATATTGGTAACCGTTATGTATGCAAATAATGAAATTGGAACCATTCAGCCAATTCGTGATATTACAAAATTAGTTCGTTGGTATAAAAAACAATTAAAAGAAAACAATACTGCGATTATCGATACAGCGTATCCATTGGTTCATACGGACGCGATTCAGGCAGTAAATTATTGCGATATTAATATATTGCGATTAGGTGTTGATATGATGACATTGTCTGGTTCAAAAATATACGGACCAAAATCAGTCGGTGCACTATTTATTAAAAATAAAGCATTCATCAATCCGGTCATGTTTGGTGGTGGGCAAGAATTTGGTTTGCGTTCAGGAACTGAAGATTCTGCTATGATTGCAGGGTTTGAAAAAGCGCTACAAATTTCACAGGAACAAAAACAAGTTGAATCTACTCGACTGACAATCCTTCGCGATGAATTAATTGATGAACTCTTAAAAGATAGTAGGATTACTGTAAACGGATCAAAAGAACATAGGTTACCGAATAACATTAATATCACCGTAAAAGATTTTTCAGGCGAGTCATTGGTTATTCGCCTTGCTGCTACAGGTTTTGCGGTTTCATCAAAATCAGCATGCCAGTCTGATTCGGACGAAGAGTCCCATGTGATTGCTGCGCTGCGCGCTGCACAAGGAATTAGCTCAAAGTCAGAGGAGGGAAGTTTACGCATTACTTTTGGACGAAGCACGACTCGAAAAGATGTCAGAAATTTTATAAAAGCATTCACAAAAATAACCAAATAATGGTTATTTTTGTTTCTGGAAAAAATGAAAGAGATATGGTATATTGGAAATATCTCTGAATATCTGGACGACAGACATGGTTGAATGATAGTACGACTGTAATTCTTTTTATCTATTAATTATTTATAAAATATATGCCTGAATTTGAAAAACTAACTACAAAGGCAAAGCAAGCGCTACAACGATCACATGAATTGGCAATGGAACGAGGCCAAGACCATGTGAATGTGGCTCATTTGCTGACCGCGCTGGTATTACAGGATGAAAGCCCTGTGGTATCTATTTTAGAGCGCATGGATATTGACTTGATCCAATTATCAGAAACATTACTGGATACTATTGAAACTGGTGAAACTGCATCCGCAGGTAATCAATCGCAAATGGTTCAAATGTTTATAGCACCGGACTTAGCACAAGTGTTGGAACGATCTGTTGAAATTGCAAAAAGTTTGAAAGATGATTTTATTTCTGTCGAGCATTTATTCTTGGCAACTTTGGCGTTACCACATGCGATTCGAGCGAAGTTAGATCAGATGAATATTAATTATGATCGAGTACTAAAAATGTTAAACGAACTAAAACAAGACAATGATCGACCAGAACCTAAAAAACAATTTCGAGCACTTTCAAAATATTCTCGAAATCTGACAAAACTTGCAAAGGACGACAAGCTCGACCCTGTTGTTGGTCGTGACAAAGAAATCATGCGCGTGATTGAAATTCTAGCTCGTCGAACAAAAAATAACCCTATTCTAATTGGTGAACCTGGAACAGGAAAAACTGCAATTGCAGAAGGCCTTGCTATTCGTATGGCAAAAGGTGATGTACCTGAGTCGTTAAAAGGGAAAGATTTAGTATTGCTTGATCTTGGGCTATTAGTTGCTGGTACAAAATACCGTGGAGAATTTGAAGAGCGATTAAAAGCAATCATGAAAGAGGTTGAACAATCCGAAGGTGGAGTAATTGTTTTCATTGATGAAATTCACACAATCATTGGAACAGGTGGTGGTGATGGAGCACAGGATGCTGCAAACATGTTGAAGCCGGCTTTGGCTCGTGGTGAATTCCGCGCTATCGGTGCAACAACATTAAATGAATTCCAAAAACATTTTGAAAAAGATCCTGCGCTTGCACGACGATTCCAGCCTGTAATGATCATGGAGCCAAACGAATCAGATGCTATCGCGATTTTACGAGGATTGAAATACAAATACGAATTATTCCATGGCGTACGAATTAGTGATGATGCGATTTTATCGGCTGTGAATTTGTCAGTTCGCTATATCACCAATCGATTCTTACCTGACAAAGCAGTTGATTTAATAGACGAAGCAGCTTCAACATTAAAAATCTCACTTGAAAACAAACCTGCGTCACTGGATGAGGCTCATCGAAAGATTACACGACTGGAAATCGAAAAAGAAGCACTTGCGCGCGAAGTCGAAGAACATTCTGAAAAAACTGAAACAAAAAATCGTATCAAAGAAATTGCAAAAGAAATCGCTAATGTTCGCGAAACTACCAATAGTGTTGAAACTCGATGGAATAATGAAAAGGAAATCTTGGCTGATATACGAAAGATCAAGAAACAAATTGATCTGTTACGAGTAGAATCCGAAAATGCCGAGCTTTCAACCGATCTTGCAAAAGTTGCTGAGATTCGCTATGGGAAAATCCCAGCTCTTGAAAAAACTTTGAAAGCAAAAAATGATCGACTAAAGAAAATTAAAATGAATGATCGATTATTGCGAGAAGAAGTTACCGAAGAAGATGTTGCAAATGTTGTTGCAAAATGGACTAATATTCCAGTAACACGAATGCTACAAGAAGAATCAAAACGATTGATGCATATGGAGGCAGAGTTGAAACAGCGCGTAAAAGGACAAGGTGAAGCTATCGAGAAGATTTCACATGCAATTCGCCGATCACGAGTTGGAATTTCAGATCCAAACCGTCCGATTGGTTCATTTATGTTTTTAGGTCCGACAGGTGTTGGAAAAACCGAACTTACAAAAGCTCTTGCTGAATACATGTTTGATGATGAAAAAGCGTTGATTCGTGTAGATATGTCTGAATACATGGAAAAGCATTCTGTATCAAAATTGGTAGGAACAGCGCCAGGATATGTTGGATATGATGAAGCCGGTCAGTTTACTGAATCTGTACGACATCGACCTTACTCTGTAATTTTGTTTGATGAAATTGAAAAAGCACACCCTGATGTATTTAACATCTTGCTTCAAGTATTAGATGACGGACGATTAACTGATGGAAAAGGACGCGTCGTGAATTTCAAAAACACAATTATTATTATGACATCAAACCTTGGTTCACAGCATATTCAAAAAATGCAGAGTATTGGATTTTCAGACAACACATCCACACAAGATTACCAGGCGACAAAGGAGCGAGTTATGGAAACATTAAAAGAATTTTTCCGACCAGAATTCCTAAACCGACTGGATGACTTGATTGTATTTGATATCTTACCAAAAGAAACAATCAAAGAGATTGTTCATGTACGATTGGATCAGGTTGCAAAACGAATGCAAGCTAAAAACATTACGCTTGATTTCAAACCTGCAACGATCGAATACTTGGCAGAAAAAGGATTTGACCCACAGTTTGGTGCACGACCATTAAATCGATTAATTCAAAACTCAATCTTGAACAAGGTTGCTAGCATGATTATCTCTGATGAGGTAACAGCAGGAAACACTATTGTTATTGATATGAAAAAAGATGAATTGACATTCGAAGTTAAAAAACGAGGTCTTACTATGACACAGTCAAAATCTGTGAAGGCATAAAAACAAGCGCATTACGCGCTTGTTTTTTTGAAATAAATATGCAATAATCATCGAGTTCATCAAATATGCGTCGGTGGTAGAGTGGTCAATTACAACAGACTGTAAATCTGTCGCCTCCGGGCTTCGTTGGTTCAAATCCAACCCGGCGCACAT
>DAOLZR010000007.1:0-15614 GCA_035426405.1 Minisyncoccota bacterium
AACAATCGAACTTGATCCAGAAAAGAACAAGTACCAGCCGATTGAAATACGCGATACAATTCCAAGTGATTTTCTAAAAAAGGGTTCTGTTGCGGCACAAACATGTCCAACCGCAAAAGATTCTGAGATTAATAAATGGCTCTACCCTGTTGGTCCTGATATGGACCTTGGGAACTATATTCCTAAAAACTTAATTCCACTTACTAATCGAATCAATGTACAGACAACTGCAAACTGCTTAACAGAATCAGCTGCAAATGCACTTATTACAATGGTTGCAGATATGGAAAAAGAAGAGTTAAAAATAATTATGACATCAGGATTCCGTAGTCGTTCGACACAGGAAATTGTACACAGCAACAGTAATGATACTCAGGCAGCAGATACGGATCCAACTAAATATCCATCAGTTGCAAAACCTGGGCGTTCAGAACATCAACTAGGAACCGCTATTGATATGAAGTCTGGAAGCGACCCTGCGTTTTCTTATGATAATTTCAAGAACTCAGCAGAATATGCATGGCTTGTAGAAAACGCACATAAGTACGGCTTTGTTCAAAGTTATAAAACAGGTACTGAAAAAATAACGGGATACATTCCAGAATCATGGCACTGGCGCTATGTAGGAATTGATTATGCCAACCAAGTTAAAACAAGTGGTTTGACACTCTATGAATTCTTGAAAAATTTACAAAAGCCCCAGTAAGTAATTCTATACATCGTTACTCGAATATATTTATGAGGTGAAAAACCGTAATGCGGTTTTTCTTGTATTTATTGACATCTTGAACGAACAGAGTAATATCATAACAAACATCAACCAGATGCAGTACAAAATTACAAAAATTCGGACAGATTCAGATATATTACTATTTCCAACAGTTATTCTACGCGAGACGCTCGCGCATGAATTAGAGTATAAGAATTTTTGGTACCAATTAAATGGGGTATTACTTGGAGATAGTGTATCAAAGTTTGTTCAAAAACGAACCACAGTGGAGCATTCAGTTGTTGATTACGCTGACCGCACCACTATTACCCCAGTATTAATTACTGGCGAACGATTGGGTTTAGATTTTTCAAAAAATCTAGCCTATGCAGATATTCTAGCAAATGCTTATGCGCAGGGACTTCAAGAATTCCCTGAACAGTTTGTCGTCAATTACGGAACAACTTTTTTTCCTTGGAATGAAATTGGGAGAAATATAAAAGTAATGACTCCACCTGTAAAACGAGGAAAAAGAGATTGTATAATATTTATGTATTCATATAATCCCCGTTCGATCGAAGAACTTGTCTTAACAAGGCATAAGTTCAGAAAAAATGATTACTTCCTATTTATAAAAATGGAAACAACAGAATAACACCTTGCTGCGCTGTTCAGCAAAAAATGCTCAATACTATAAAAAGTATTGAGCATTTTTATTTAATCGCACCTTCTTCCTTCAAGATTCGAAGTTTAGCTTCTGGTCCACCACGATTATATTCTCCAATCTTCCCATCTGACCGAATTACTCGATGGCATGGAATTTCTGGATCATAATTTGCTTTCATAATTGAGCCAACAACTCGCGCTGCACCTGGATTTCCTGCCTTTGTTGCCACATCTCTATAAGTCATCGTTTTCCCCCGCGGAATCTTTCGAACTATATCACGAACGCGTTCTGTGAAGTTTTTATCTTTTGTTTTCATGAATGCGTGAATTTATTAAAATGTTCTTGAATAGGTTCGAGTAGAAACCCTTGGGGCGCTTGCGTTACGCAGAACCTAGGAGAGAACATTTTAATAAATTTATAATATAAGTATTTTACTTGGCAACTTTCACAGCTTCTTCAAACTTAATAGAAAGAAGTGTTGAAGCGTCATCTGAACCAAGAGTAACGCCGTACAAGATTGAGGCCCGTGACATCGTTTCTCGGTTATGAGTTACCACAATCAACTGTGTTTCCTTTGCAAGTGTTTCAATCATATCGCCGTACTTTTTACTGTTTGCCTCATCAAGTGCTGCATCAGTTTCATCCAGTACCAAAAATGGTGGTGGATTAACTTGTGATAATGCAAACAATAACGCAATAGATGTAAGTGATCGTTCACCTCCGGAAAGCATTTCAAGGTCTTTAACTTTTTTACGCGGAAGGTTTACATCAATATCAATTCCTTGTTCTGGTACTGCGTCTTCGTCAATATATTCATCAGATTCATCATCAGTCTTTCGCTTTTTTGGAATAATATTAATTGTTTCCAGTTTTGCAGAACCGCCGCCAAACATGGTCATAAAGAATTTCTCGAATACTGTATTAATTTTTGAAATCCCCTTCTTGAATTCATCAGTCAGAAGTTCTTTTAACTCGCTAATGATTGATTCCAAATCTGTTACCGATTTTTCAAGATCGGCTAATTGCTGACTCAAATATGCATCTCGTTCAACGGTTTCATCATATTCACGCATGATATCACCTGATCCGCCACCGCCCATGTCTTCCAGGCGGATTTTCAAGCGATCAATCGTTGATTTTCGCTGGTTATGTTCATGAATATTAAACTCATTTGGATCGTATGAACCAGAACCTCGAATTCCCATCATTGATTCGCCTAATAATTCTGCAGCTACTCGATATTCATTTTGGAGCAATTCAAACCGATCAGACATACTTGTAATGTCACGCTTGATAAGTTGTTGCTGATGGTCTAATTCTCGGATAATCGTTTCGTGCTCAAATCGTGTACGGTCAGATGTTCGAAGTGATTCTTGTTCTGTACTGATTGATGTTTCTACAGCAATAATCTCTTGATCAACTACAATCATTTCTTGTTGTATATTTTTCAATTGATTTTCAAGTCCTGATAGCTCATTTTTAAGTTGATTTAATTCTTGTGAATGGTCAACTGTTTCTGTATGGGTTTCCAGGTGTGCAGATTTAAATGATTCGATAATCGTTTTAACAGAGTGAAGAGATGTTCGTACTGACGACAATTCATCATAGTTCAGTGCAGAATCAATATCGCGTTTCAAAGTATTAATGAAATCAGTAATAACTGCTCGATCAATTGGCAAGATAGGTTTTCCAGATTCTGGAATAACACGAGAAAGTGCAGCAACTGTTCCTTCGATTCGTCCGATAGTTCGTGTTAATTCAGATTCGTTTTGTTCCAGTTGTCGTTTTTTAGCGTGGAACTGCGAAAGTCGAGCCTGGAAATGACTCACGGTTTGCTCGGCAGGACTTGCTGACATAGTTTCTAGAATCTGTGCCTTTTCATTTCGAGTATAATCAATCTTTTGCAATTCATTATTTAATCGCTTCATTTCATATGTCACAACACTTTCCTCCATCACTAAATATGTCCGATATAATTCAGACAATTCAGTTCGCATATTTTCTGCTTGTTCTACTCGTTCTACTTGTTTCTTTAAAAATTTCAAATGTGGCGCAAGCTCTCGTCGTAAGATTTCAGTTTCCTTCATCAGCTCACGAGTCTTATCCAATTTTTTTGTAGATTCATTAATTCGATAGTGATACAGACGAAGACCAAGTGCTTCTTCCAGGATTTCGCGTCGTTCTGCTGGCTTTGCGTTCAATAATCGATCCGCCTCACCTTGTGAAATAATATGGTGACCTGATGCGCCAATATGAACTGATCCAATCAATTCATGAACATCACGCAAACGAACAGAACTGCCATTAATGCGATATTCGTTTGTTCCATCTGCGAATACTTCACGCGTGATACTGATTTCATCAAAATCAAGAGACAATGTTCCAGAAAGTGATGGTAACTGAAATGCACGACTGGCATTATCAAACACAATCGTTGCAGATGCGCGATTCATTTTTGGGATTAATCGTGAACCTTTAAAAATAAGGTCAGCACCAGATTTTGAACGAAGTGATTTTGATGATTGCTCACCTAATACAAACCGAATAGCTTCTACTACATTTGATTTACCAGAACCATTTGGCCCAACCACAGCCGTTACGGGTGCTGTAAAATCAAAAAGAGCCTTTTTTGCGAAGGATTTAAAGCCATGTAATTCAAGCCGTTTTAGCGTCATATGTGGTTTATTATAACAAAAAAAGACGCCTTGTGCATCTTTAATTAACTCCGGGTTCAGTATCCCAATGATCATACCGATCTGAAAGACTTTTTGTTGTTTTGTCATATTGCTTGCGCAGGGCTTCATACTCCTGGCTCTTTTCGTTTGATTTTCTTATCTTTTCCTCAAGGTATTTTCTTTCTTTATCAGTGAGGGGCTCACCTTTTGCGAGCCTGAATCGGATATTAGTATCGATCGCCGTTTCATAACTGCGCAAATTGGCCGCCGTCGTTTCATGATCTGAATCCACGAAGCCGCCCGGATACCTATTCACGAGATTCTCATACTCATTCCAAGCCTTGGCGTAATCAGCATCCTTTTTGTCTTCGAGCGATTTTTTCAAATCCTTCTGCTCTTCAGTCGAGAAGGAAATCTTGTCGTACATGTCGTATCCTTCCATGATTCGTCTATTGGTAATTTCCTCGTTATGGAAGTCGTCGTTCGTCTTTGGGTGTGCGTAATCTAGATAATCCGTATCCTCCTTGTCCAGAATATTGCTCTCCGCAGTATTGTCTTCGATTTTCTTAAAGCCGATTTCAGCAACAATTTTATTTTCCTCATGACTTGTTCCGGGTTTATTCCATGTATATCCAAATTTTTCCATAACTGTATTATATCAATATAATTAACTAAGTAAACAAAAAAGGCCAATGGCCTATTTCTAATTCCAACCTTTTACTTTCAACGCATTTCTTGCAGCGTCAGTTTCAGCTTCTTGTTTTGAACTTCCTTTTCCTTCTGCAATCTGTTTTGTTCCAAAAAAGATTCCAACGGTGAATACTTTATCGTGATCAGGCCCAATATCATGCAACACTTTGTATGACGGTGTAACCGATTCCAATTCTTGTGATTTCTCTTGAACAAAAGACTTTGCATCACGCCATAATCCACCGTCAATAATTCGTTGTAATTTTGGTAATAATGTTGAATCAATAAATCCTTTTGCAGCATCGTATCCTTGATCAAGATAAAGCGCTCCAATAAATGCTTCATAAGTATTAGCTAATATATATGCGCGAGCTTTTCCTGTATCCCGAGCTTCACCTTTTGAAAGAATTAAAAATTCATCAAATCCATTATCGCGAGCCGTATCTGAAATCATGATTGTATTCACAAGTGAAGCTCGATATGCTGTGAGCTCACCTTCTGGTTTCGCAGGATATTGCTCGTATAAATAATCAGTCACAACTAATTCAAGTACTGCATCACCAAGAAATTCTAATCGTTCATTATGTGATAATCCAGAACCAGAGTATTCATTAATATATGAACGGTGAATAAACGCTTGTTGTAACAAGTTTTTATTTTTAAATTCAATCTTTAGGTTCTGTTCTAATTGTGAAAAATCTTTCATAAAATTTGTTGCAGCGCATTATGCAGTTGCAAGTGTAGTTGCTTTTTCAATAGCGGTTGCAATTAATTTTGTAACATCGTCGTACATCATCAGTTCTGGAATTTCTGATAGTTCGAACCATTTTGCTTGATCAAGCCCTCCTGTTCCTACTGCAAGCACAAGTGGTACATACGCAGATTCTGCAAGGAAGTAATGTACATGTTTTCGAATCTTTCCTTTTTCCGGATGATGAGCAACATATTCATTTTCTCCCAATTTTTCTACAATTGTAATATCAAGGCCAATCTCTTCTTTGATTTCTCGGATAGTGCCTTCTTCCACAGATTCACCTAGGTCAATTCCACCTTTTGAAAGAGTCCAGTATCCAAATACATCGTGAACCATTGCAAAACGAATTGTTCCGTTCTCATCTCGAGAAAATACAACAGCTCCACCTTTTTCTTCTACAGGAAGTGTTGAAGGATCAACAGTATGGTCAAACTTCTTTTTCTTGCTGATCTGGTCTTTTCCAGGCTCACCCATTTCTTTGTAAATTGCACCTAGTACTCCGTTTACAAATCGTCCTGTGTTTTCACCTCCATAATTTTTTGCAAGTTCAATTGCTTCATTCAATGCAACTTTTGGTGGAATCTGTTCTTGATCACCAAATAATAGTTCATATAATCCAAGGCGTAATACATTACGATCAACACACCCAATCTTGTCGATGGGCCATTCTGGTGCTGCTTTTTGAATAATATCGTCTAAAAGGGTTCGTTTTGCAACGACACCTGCAACAGACTCTTGAATAAATGTCGCATCGTCAATACCAGCACCGAATTCACGGATTACATAGTTCAAAATATCGGGTATCTGTTCTGATTGATATCCGTTGAAATCCCAGACAAACAAGGTCTGAATGCAAAGTGAGCGGGCTACGTGGCGATGTGACATATATGCAAGAAAGAGCTAATGAATAAAAATTACTAACAATTATTTTGACTGTTTTTTAGCGACTTTTGCCACTACATCTAAAACTTTTTTACCTTTGTAAATACCGGTTTTCATATCAACTCGGTGGCGCAAGTGAGTGCTGCCAGTTTTTTGATCAGTTACATGACTAGGCGCTGACAGTGCGTGATGACTGCGACGATTAGCTGTATGTGACTTTGTATGTCTCATTCGAATTACCATATGCAGCCAGTGTAGCACAGCTTGCCAAAAAAGCAACTATTACAAAGCGTTTGATAAGCGCGTGGCGAACTTTGGAGATCGAGTCATCTTTATGATGGCGAAACCGCATGGCGCAGCCATAAGGGAATTATCGAGAAAGTGAGCGCGCGCTTATCAAACGCTTTTATTTAAGACTTTTTAAGAAAACTCCTGCGGTGTAACGGCGACATTCCATGTTTTTTAACCGCCTTCATATGTTCCGGTGTACCATATCCCTTGTTGTCAAAAAATCCGTATTCGGGATAATCTTTATCATGTTTTTCCATTAATCGATCGCGATATACTTTTCCAAGAATTGAAGCACATGAAATCACCGGGAATAAGTCATCTCCATGAATAACAGTATGTTGTCTGAAATATTCTTTAGGAGCATATAGCCCACCATCTAAATAAATATCAACATATTCAGGATGAATATCTAATTTTTTCAAACATCGTGAAAGCGCTGAATTAATGGCTGATGTAAGACCTTTTGAATCTATTAATTCAGCGCTTGTACTTTCAATGGACCAAGTACACATATGTAGCTGTGCACAGTTATTTAATATTTGTGCGAACTGCTCGCGCTTTTGAGGAGATAATCTTTTTGAGTCTTTAAAACCCATGGCATTCAAATCTTTCAAGAATTCAACCCGTACTGCAAATGCACATAGTGTAACAGGTCCTGCAATTGGACCACGGCCGACCTCATCAATTCCAATTACCCACTGCACTTTCTTGGGACGCTTACTGGCTGTGTGGACTATTTTTTGGATATTCGACCTGATCTTTTTTCTCATACATGTAGTATATCCTTTTTAAGGAAACAAAAAAGATCGAAACACACGAGGTGTTCCGATCCCTTATTTATTGGAGAGTTTAGCAGTAGTGATTAGAGAATCTCTTTCTGCCGTCAGTTTGTCGCCGGTTGTTGTGGTGTTTCTTAACAACGGCAATTTTTTGTAATTGTTGTGTACTATTTGTGTCATTAAATGCAGTTTCCACAACTTTTGCTGCATTTCTCAAATGTGCGATTATCGTACCAATGATATTTGGCAGAAACCTTCCGGGGCTCAAAATAGCTTTGCTCATAAATATGACTTTTTTAATTTTTAGTGATTACTCAATATAATAGCATATTATAGTATTTTGTCAAGTATTACCCACATATGCTATACTCAATCAACTAAACCTAACCACTCACCTATCTATGTGTGCACACCACGACAATTTCGTTCATCTTCATGTTCATTCACACTATTCACTGTTGGATGGACTTTCTAAAGTAGAAGACTTGGTTGCAAAAGCCAAGGAATTTGGCATGACTGCCCTTGCATTGACTGATCACGGTGCGATGTATGGCGCTATTGATTTTTACAAGGAGTGTAAAGATGCAGGAATTAAACCGATTGTTGGATGTGAAGTATATGTTGCAAACCGAACTCGTTTTGACCGCGATCCAACCGTAGACAACAAACGCTATCATTTAACACTGCTTTCAAAAAATAATGTTGGGTATAAAAACTTGATGAAATTAGTTTCAAAGGCAAACTTGGAAGGTTTTTATTATAAACCTCGAATTGATAAAGAAATTTTAAAACTACACGGTGAAGGATTAATTATTTTATCTGGATGCCCTGGAAGTGAATTTGTTGCATATGTTCGTGAAAAATATTTTGATAAAGCAAAAGAATTATTGCAATTTTACTGTGATGCAGTAGGTCGTGAGCATGTATTCGTAGAAATCATGAATCACCCAGAAGCTCCTGGAATGGAATGGTATCACGATATCTTGCCTGACATTGTCCGTATTGCAAAAGAAGTTGATTTACCGATTGTTGGAACATGGGATTCACATTATTTATGCAACGATGATGCGCCAGCGCACGAAACTCTCCTTAAAATTAATACTGGTGGATCGGGAATGAAGATGGACGGAAACTGGTCATTTATTAATCAAAAAATGGCTTGTGAGTCATTTAAAGATTATCCAGAAGCGATCGAAAATACAAAAAAGGTTGCGGATCTTGTCGATCTTGAGATTGATACAAAGTCTTGGTTTTTTCCAAGTTTCCCAATTCCAGAAGGAACAACTTATGATGCAGTACTGCGTGAAATGACCCTGGAAGGCCTAAAAACGCGTGAAATGGAACCAACACCGGAAGTAATGGAGCGAGTCGAATACGAACTTAAAACTATCTCTGATAAAGGTTATCCGAGTTATTTCTTGTGTGTGGCGGATTTTATGAAAAGTTCAAACGAGCTTGGGATCTTTAACCAAACACGAGGCTCAGCAGCTGGATCACTCGTTGCTTACCTGATTGGAATCTCAAATATTGATCCGTTGAAATATGGATTACTGTTCGAGCGGTTCCTCAACCCTGATCGACCATCGCTTCCCGATATCGACATGGACTTTGCCGATAATCGTCGCGATGACATTATTACCTATGCCCGAGGAAAATACGGATCCGACGCTGTTGCACAGATTGGAACATTTGGAACTATGGCTGCGCGTGGTGCTGTTCGTGATGTAGCACGAGCTATGGGATTTCCTTATTCATTAGGTGATCGTATTTCAAAAATGATTCCGATGGGTTCACAAGGTGCTACTATGACTTTGAAAAAAGCCCTAGCATCAGAGGAGGAGCTTCGAGAACTGTACGAAACAGATAATCAAGTTTCTGAAATTATCGATATGGCGAAAAAAATGGAAGGAAATGTTCGACATATCTCGGTTCATGCCGCAGGAGTGGTTATTTCACCAACAGGACGAGTGGACGATTTTTCGCCCGTACAATTTGACCCAAAAGGTGAAGGAAAAGTAATCACTCAATACGACATGTATACCGGTGACCGTGAAGGAATTATCAATCTACCAAAATTCGATTTCTTGGGATTGCGTAACTTAACTATCTTGAAAGAGGCCGTTGAGCGGATCCAAAAGATTCGTGGAGTAACTATCGATGTCGAAAAAATTCCATTGGATGATAAAAAAACATATGAGTTATTTGGTCGTGGAGAAACAATGTCAGTATTTCAATTTGGTTCAACTGGAATGCAGAAATGGCTAAAGGAATTAAAACCGTCAAACCTAGAAGACTTGATCGCAATGGCATCATTGTACCGACCAGGACCTATGGCCTTTATTCCGGATTACATTGAACGAAAACATGACCCACGAAAGATAAAGTATGCTGATCCGCGAATGGAGCCAATCTTGAAAAACACCTATGGAATTATTGTATACCAAGAGGATGTCATGCGTATGGCAACCGACCTTGCAGGATATACTCGAGGTGAATCAGATAAATTCCGAAAGGCAGTGGGTAAGAAAATTCCCGAAGAAATGGCAAAACAAAAAGGTCACTTTATCGACGGATGTGTTGAAAATGGAATGTCTAAAAAAGTTGCCGATGAATTATGGGACATGATCGAAACCTTTGCTGCATACGGATTTAACAAATCCCACAGTGCTGTGTATGCCTTACTTGCCTATCGTACCGCATACCTAAAAGCGAATTATCCTGCGGAATATATGACAGCCGTACTGACTGTTGAATCTGATAACTTGGACACAGTAACCGAAATGGTAAACGAGGCTAAACGCATGGGCTTCAAAATCTTGCCACCAGATATTAATGAATCATTTTCAGACTTTACCGTAGTAGTAGAAGACGGCATTGTCACTGATAAGATTCGATTTGGATTAGGAAGTATTAAAAACTTTGGAAATGAAATTGGTAAGGCAATTATTCATGAACGCAAATCTAATGGTCCATTTAAAACAATTGAGGATTTTTTGAAACGAGTATTGCATAAAAACTTGAACAAGAAATCTCTTGAAGCATTGGTGATGTGTGGAGCAATGGATGCATTCGGTGAGCGAGGATATTTAATTGCAAATGTCGAGAACATGCTAACATTTAATAAAGCACTTGCCGAAGATCACAATAAAGGATCTGTGTCATTATTCGACGGAATGGATGATGCGCCTACTGCAAGACTTGTCATGATCGATGCACCTGCTGCGGCTGTTAAAATAACACTTGCGTGGGAAAAAGAATTGCTTGGACTCTATGTATCCGGACATCCATTGGATGCATTCCGTGAACGACTTGAAAAAGTTGGTGCAAGTATTAAAAAAATTAAGTCGTCAGAACATCGAAGTGGAACAACAGTTATCGCAGGAATCATTGAGGATGTTCGAGAAATTTATACTAAAAAAGGAAATGATAAAATGGCGTTTATCCGCGTAAAAGATCTAGATGATACATTGGAATGCGTTGTGTTTCCAAAAACTTTTGTTGAAATGCGTAGATTCTGCCAGGTTGAAATGTTGGTATTAATTAAAGGAAAAATATCAGATCGAAATGGCGAACTATCTATGATAGTAGACGAGATAAAAGAATTAGTATAATAAAAACAACTCTGAATGAGTTGTTTTTATTTAAAATGAATCGATAATTGTAATTTCTTGATCTAAGATAATATCACTCTTTCCAAAACTAAATCGAGCTTTCAATAACTTATGGTCCAACGCTAGTGGCAACCACAAAATATCATCTGGCCACATTGTACTATACGGAATAGAATCAACTGAGAACCATTCTGGCTTCATTTCTTCACTTTCAGTCGGATCACCACTCCATTGCGTACAAAAATATACATGACACAACTGTGTCCAATCTGGCTGGTGTGGGAAAGTGAATGTAAGTTCTGCAATTTTTTTAATATCCTGAGGAATAACTGATATCTCTTCTTGTGTTTCGCGAATTACTGCCTGTTCAACTGTTTCTTCTGCTTCTAATTTTCCACCTGTTCCATTCCATCGCCCCATTCCAAATCCGCGTTTTTTCATAGCCAGACATATGTCGGTTATTGTTTCATGGTCTTTCTTTATTAAAAAAAGTAGTGTTGTGTTTTTCATATAAAATAATTAGAGAATAATATGACCATCACTACCAATTGGACGCAGTTCGATATCAATCTCAGTAAATGGAATATCAGATGGATAATTAAATAATTCTGTAGTTGTATTCGAATCATCGTGATTTAAAGTTGTACGATTTGTTTCTGATCGTTTACGACGCAGAGCGCGTACTTCATACCAATATAACGCAATCTGTAAATGTCTTATCGCCTCTGTCGTTTCTTTGCAAGGTAATATGTCATATAAGTACTTAGTTCTATCAATTAATGCTCGTAAAACTTCTTGGGACTGTAATCCTGACCATTCTTGGTCGTAGTGAACAGAACCTCCAGAACGCTTTATAAACTTAATTATCTGAGTAGAATCATCACCTAGTTGTCGTAATTCATAGATATGCCCAGGGTCAATAATTTTCATATACTAATTATATCACAAACAAAAAACAGCCACATAGGACTGTTTTTTCTAAATCTTAAAATCTTTATTAATAGCACCCTTATGAACTTTCATTGTTTCAGATGTAAACAATCGGTCATATCCGCCTGCGGCGTTTTTAGTATCAACGGTGATGTAATAATCACCTTTTGAAACTAATAAGTAATACTGACCTTTTTCATTTGCTACACGCTGAGCAATTTGAGTTCCTAAATGCGCATTCCACACTCGTACGACTGCAAATGGAACTGGTCGTCCCATATGGTCTGAAATTGTACCAATACTAATAGGACCAAATCCAATCAATTGTAACAATGTAAAGACAATATACAATACAAACACAATAATATTCCAAACACTTGGAGCAACGATCAAAGCGTATATCGAGAACAAAAATCCAAGAATAAATAGTGTCATTGAAATTCGTTCCCATAATTTTGTATTACGAGTAAAGAAATCCCATAACCCCATACGCTTCTTTTCTTCTTGATTCCAATCTGTTTCAACACGATCCATTGGCATATTTAATGTGATGACTCCATTTTTGTTTGAATCTGTTACTGCAAATATGTCTCCGAAATATAAATCATCATATACTCCGTCAGATTGTTTATTCATCAGCTTTGCAGACGGGAAAACATAATGGGTTTTTTGTGCAGTCATTTTATAATTACCAATCGGAAGTAAGAATCCATAGCGTCCGTTAATATCTGTAATTTTTGTATCAATAGTTTCACCTGTATCTGCATTAATAACTGTGACATATGCAGGGTCAATTGGTTCTTTTGTTTCTGAGTCATACACGATTCCCCATGGTCGTCGTTTTCGATAAAACGGAATTGCAAACAATAGATTTATGATGCGAGTAGCGAATCCAGGAATTGTACTTAGTAATCCAACTGTGCTGATAATTCCACCGATAGGTCCGGCAATTTTTCCAATACTTTCAATTTGGAAAGTTCCGCCTGTTGGTCCACTTGGTGTCGTTGGTCCGCCAGGAGTCGTAGGAGTTCCTGGTGTTGTTGGGGTAATAGGTGTAATGATTGGATTTTGCTCATCATTATCAACAGGACTAATACATCCTGGGTCATTTGGGTAATCAACTATTCCATCAATATCATTATCAAGTCCATCTGAACAAACATAGGTAGTCGTAGTTGTAGTATTACATACTGTTCCTAATGGTTGATTCCCTGGAATATTAGAACATTCATCATATGTACTTGATGGTATTACGCAATTACCATTGGTATCAATGAAATGTCCATTTGGTACCGATGTTTGATTACCAGAAATATTTGGACAGATATCACTTCCGCCAGAGATGATAAT
The DNA here is from genome assembly GCA_035426405.1 of Minisyncoccota bacterium. Classification (GTDB taxonomy): domain Bacteria; phylum Patescibacteriota; class Minisyncoccia; order Phycocordibacterales; family UBA1006; genus CALMMZ01. The sequence continues at coordinate 13,339 of DAOLZR010000007.1, forward strand.
ACACAGACCACTTTGTAATGAATATCCAACTGGGACTGTCGTTTGATTTCCTGTAAGGTTTGGACAGACATCAGTTGATTGTACATAACAATTTCCAGGTAGATTCAAATCAGTTGGAATACGATAATATCCAGATGGAATAGACGATTGGTCTCCTGCAATATTAAGACATAGGTCAGATCCACCTCCTCCACCGCCACCTCCTTGTGTAACACAATTTCCATTAGTATCAATAATCATTCCAGAAGGAATAGATGTCTGAGTTCCTACAATATTAGGACATAGGTCGGGACCCCCACCACTACAACCATTCCAGCTTGTAATTAATCCAGAATTAGTTCCGTCAGGTGATGATAATTGAATCCACCCATAGTTTTGCGACCAGACAGTTCCCGTGATTGCACCAGTTGTTGTGTTAATTTTTGGTTGATTCGGTCCTATTGCAGTAGTCGGTGCGAAATTTATCCACCCTGTATTTTCACCCCATGCATACCCACCTAAAATTCCAGAACAACTATTTGTTACGCCTCCATTGGTTGGATTCATATTTATCCAACCAGTTGTTTCACCCCAAATAGTACCAGTAATTGCAGAGTCAGTAACAGTGGCGCCGCCATTGATTGGATTCCAGTTTATAAAGTCATTTACAGCATTATTATCTAAATCAGTGTTTAGATATTGTGAATATTTTTCTATTGCATCAATATTCCCTGCCGCAAAAACACTATTAACAGCGCCAAACACTATCGTACATATAAATATAAAAGAAAAAATCCGTGTAAGTTTCATAATAGAAGTGACTATGTGTAATAGTTATATTATATCATCAAGCTGTTCATTCGTGCAAGGTTTTTATAATATAAAATACCCACACATATGTGGATATTTTATATTATTTTATTCAGTTGGAGTATCTAATACCGGTGCTGATGTTTCAAGATTATCTGATATATCAACCACTGGTTCTTCTGCTGGAATTTCTTGATTTGAATCTCCTGTATCAACAAGATCGGTAGTGTTTACAGGGTCAGCAACCGGATCTGTATTATCAGTTTCCTCTGTTATATCTGTTGGAGTTGGGATAGTATAAGTTATGTTTTGATTTTGTAATAATTGTTGTAACTGTGATTCTGTAACACATGTTTGTCCGACACATAATGTATTTGTGTGAACTTCACCCGCAAATAACTTTGTAATTCCATTAGTTGCAGTTCCAAACCACTCGATCAAACTATCTCTCCATGTGTTTTCTCTCGTCATATCGGAAAGCTGTGTAATGTTCAAATTCATTTCCTGTATTGCTTTCACAATAACAGGAGTAAGTGTTGCATAGGACATTCCATATCCTTCACTTTCTGTTCCGTAGACTGCTTCTGGAACAATTGGAAGTACCTGCTGTGCAATGAATCCAATGGTGTGTTCTCCGTTTCGTTTGTAGTTAAATGATGTTGGACGCAGTTGAATTAATTCGTTTAATCCATAGGAAAGATCCGTAATATTATCTTTCTTATGTTCGTCAGATACGGCTACCCAGTTACCTGTAGTATCGTCTACATATCCGATAATATTTGTTGAGCCGTCACCGACTTGGAAGATGTTTCCATTAGTGTTTGCTTCAAAGTTATCAATACCGATACCTGTTTGGCCGGATTTGAGAATGGTGAAGGCGTCGGAAAACTCATTTGGATCTCCCGGTATCACATTTCCATTTCCAATAACAACCAGTCGATCTGCGCCATTGATAAGCGTGGTACTAGCTGGAGTATATAAAGTATTTTGTATCCCATATGCGATCTCTGAATACGAGCGTGCGGTAATCAACCCACCAAAAGCAATGGTATATCTGCCGGATGCTACCGCATTATTACCAAAAGCAATAGATCCCAATCCTGATGCTATTGCACCAGCTGGTCCAAACGCTGTTGAATTATCTCCCGATGCCATATTTGAATTTCCAAAGGCAGTAGCTTCCGATCCTGTTGCATCAGTACGAACTCCAAAAGCAGTGGACATTGTACCAGAAGCAACAGTATCAGTTCCCAATGCGATTGAATAGGCTCCTCGAGCTATCGGCCCATTCAGTGACGGTCCAGCAGCAAATCCGATTGCAACACTCCTATCGCCTACAAAAATATTATCAACATCCCATTCACCACTTAGAGCTGATCCCAGTCGAACTGCCCGTTTTGTCTGTACAGCACCCAGTCCATTATGATTACCATAGTTAAAGTAGAACATGTTTTGTTCTGTTCCTGGATTGTCATTTTGGAAATTAT
>DAOLZR010000008.1:0-11163 GCA_035426405.1 Minisyncoccota bacterium
TCGATTTCCAAAATCTGTTCGCGTGGAATGTCGGTACACAATTCAAATCCACCAATAATCATCCCATCGCTCCATGACATAATCTTTCCAAACATACTGTCGGCTGAATCATCTAGTGTGATCATATTACCTTCAGATTTACCCATTTTCTTTCCAGTTGGATCGGAAAGTAATTTTACAGTAACAACAAATTTTTCTTTCCCAGAATCTTTCAATAGTTCGCGACCCATTAACATATTAAACAATTGGTCGTTCCCACCGATTTCACCATCAACATCCATAGCAACACTGTCTTGTCCCTGCATTAATGGGTACATAAATTCGTGTACATAGATTGGCTTACCTTCCTCTATGCGTTTTTGGAACATATCCCGTTCAAGCATGCGCTGAACCGTGGTCTTTGATGCAAGTTCAAGCACATCTGCAAAATTCATCTTACCCAACCATTCTGAATTAAATTTAATTTCTGCAGCATTGGTTCCTTCGAACGATATAATTTTTGAAGCCTGATCTTTATAATTTTTCAGGTTCTCCATAATTTCTTCGGTTGTCAGAGTTTTTCGTGCAGCCAATTTATCTGTAGGATCGCCAATCTTTGCGGTGAAATCTCCCATTAATAAAATTATCTTGTGTCCTAGGTTTTGTAGCTGGGCAAGTTTTTTCATTGCAATTGCATGACCAATATGAAGAGTTGGACCCGTTGGATCAATTCCCAAATAAACCGTCATTTGTTTTCCTGATACCAACTGTGATTCTATAAAATCACGAGAGGGTAGTAGTGATTCGACTCCGCGGGTTAAAAATTCTTGAATTTGTTCTGGATTCTTTATTGTCATACCTATACCCTATCAGAAAAACATACTTTTGTGGAGCTTTTGAAAAATGATCGGAAATGCGGTATAATGATGATTAATATGACATCAGAAAAAAAACCTTCTAAAAAATTCTTTGATTCTGTGCATGATGTAAAGCGATACACACATGTGCATGTTCAAAAAACTGCAAAACCTATAATACAAAAACAAGCACGACGCGCAAAAACCGCTTGGGGACGATTCCGTGGGTGGGCGGCGCATCACACACAGTTAATTGTGTGGACTATTGCAATTGTTGGAGCGCTATTAGTTGGAGGATTTTTTATCTGGGTTGCTACGCTAAAAATTCCTACACTTGATAATTTTGCAGATAGAAAAGTCGCAAGCTCTACTCAAATTTACGACCGTAATGGTGTAATTTTATATGATGTACATGAAAATATAAAACGAACTGTTGTTCCGGGAAATACGATTGATCAAAAAATTAAACAAGCAATTATTGCAATCGAAGACAAGGATTTCTATCAGCATCACGGAATTAAGTTTAGTTCAACAATTCGTGCAGTACTCGTGAACCTAACACCGCTTAATGGAACTCAGGGTGGTTCAACGATTACTCAGCAAGTAATTAAAAACACATTACTAAACTCTGATAAACGAATCTCGCGAAAAGTAAAAGAATGGATTTTATCATTAAAACTTGAACGAGTAATGAGTAAGGATGAAATTTTGGCTCTCTATTTAAACGAAGCACCATATGGTGGTTCTATATATGGAGTTGAGCAAGGTGCAAAAACATTTTTTGCGAAACCAAGTTCGGAAGTAACTCTTGCAGAGGCGGCATATCTAGCTGCGATCCCTAATGCGCCAAGTTATTTTTCACCTTATGGAAAGAATAAAAAACTATTAGATGATCGAAAAAATCTTGTTTTGAAAAAGATGTTAGAGCAAAAATTCATTACTCAAGAACAATATGACCAAGCAAAAGCTGAAGAAGTTATATTTAAACCACTATCTGATAGTAATGGAAAAGCACTCCACTTCGTTGATTTTATTCGTGCATATTTGGAGGAAGCATACGGAAAAGAGTCTCTTACAGTTGATGGTTTGAAAGTTACCACAACTCTTGATTGGAAATTACAAGAACAAGCAGAAAAAGCTGCATTAGAAGAAGCTGCAAAAAATGAAAAAGAATGGAATGCGTCAAACATGGCAATCACAGCGATTGATCCAAAAACAGGTCATATTCTTGCAATGGTTGGATCACGAAATTATTCTGATACAGACATAGATGGACAATTCAATGTGACAACTGCAAATCGTCAACCAGGATCATCTTTTAAACCAATCATCTATGCGCGTGCATTTGAGAAAGGGTATCGACCAGAAACTGTACTGTTTGATGTTCCGACTCAATTTAATCCATCGTGTGGTGCATTTGACCGCTCAAGTGGTACTACTGGTTGTTATGCACCAGATAATTATGATGGAAAATTCGTCGGGCCTTTATCACTCCGAAGTGCTCTTGGTCAATCACGAAACATCCCAGCTGTACAATTGTTGTATTTAGTTGGAGTAGGCGATGCATTACAAGCTGCAAAACAACTTGGAATTACAACATTAGACAAGAATTTTGATCGGTATGGACTAACGCTTGTATTGGGAGGTGGTGAAGTTTCACTTCTTGAACTTACATCAGTATATGGAGTATTTGCAAACGATGGAGTTCGGGTACCACCAACTGGAATTTTAAAAATTGAAGATTTGAATGGAAAAGTACTAGAGGAATATAAACCTCAACCAGGTGAACAGGTGATATCAGCAAATGCTGCACGCATGTTATCGTCGGTGCTTTCAGATAATAATGCGCGAGCTCCATTATTTGGAACCAACTCACAGCTATATTTTGGAGATCGTCCAGTAGCAGCAAAATCCGGTACCACAAACGATAATAAAGATGCATGGTTGATTGGGTACTCACCAGATATTGCGGTTGGTGTGTGGTCAGGAAATAATGACAACAAGCCTATGAAAAAAGGTTCAAGTATTTCAGTTCCAGCATGGCGTGCTGTTATGAATGCGGCTTTGGCTGATAAACCAATTACCCAGTTTGGTGAATACAGTGGACCAGATGAAAAAGCACCTCCTGTGATTCGTGGATCATGGTGGGGAGGTGAATCATTTTTTACAGATAAAATTTCTGGAAAACTTGCGACAGAATATACTCCACCAGAAACAAAACAAGAGCATGTTATTATTAATCCTCATAATATTTTGTACTGGATTAATAAATCTGACTTGTTAAGCTCTCGACCAGGAATTGGAATATCTGATGGTCAGTATAAAAACTGGGAAGCATCATTTCAAAACTGGATACAAACACATGGAATGGGAAATGTGCCACCAACACCAACTCGACCTACGGAGTCAGATGATGTTCATAAACCTGAATATAGTCCGACTGTGGATATTATCAATCCAACATCTGCTATGTCCGTTGAATTAGATCAATCTGTTGATATTTCTGCAACTGCAGAAGGGTTGCGACCAATACAGAAATTTGAATATTATATAAATGATCAATTTATAGGATCAACAGATGGAAGTACTGGAAGATATTCATTTATTCCATCAGAGTATGTTGGCACAGCAGGAACTGCAAATGTGAGAATTGTAGCAGTAGATTCAATATATAATCGTGGAGAAAAAACTGTTTCAATAATGGTTAAATAATAAAAAAACACTTAGTAAACTAAGTGTTTTTTTATTATAGAAGTTCTTCCTCTGATACATCTTCGAAAGGATCAGCTGCAAAATCAAAAGGATCCTCTTCGTCATCATCTAACTTTTTCTTTAATAATAAATCATCATCTAAATCTGCTTCATCATCATCTTCGCCGGCAATATGAAATCCTGCTGGGATTTCTGCAAAATCATTATCGTCTTCGTAGTCCATATATCAAAATATATATAATATTCAAGAATTAATTCCTGGCTAACTTATAATATCCCGATCGCAAGAACTGCGAGCGATGGGTTGTTCTATTTGTATCAAATGTAGAAATAAATGCAAGTGTTTTTAGTTATTTATTTTCCTAACAATGCTTCATATTTAAAATGAGCAAAGAATGCAATACCAATTGCAATTGCATCTAATTCATCATCGAGTTTTCCTTCTGTTGTAATATCAACAAGTTTCGGAATCATCCACAATATGTCTGCCTTTTTTGCAGCACCGTTACCAGTGATAGCAATCTTTACATGATTAGGATGAATTTCTCGAATCTGAATGTTTTGTTGTAAAGCAGCGCCACTAATAATTCCTCGTGCTTCTGAAACTTTAAGAGCAGTTGTTGAATTATTAGCAAAATACAACTCTTCCATAACCATAATTTCTGGTTTGTATTCCTGTATGATGATAGATAACTGAGACTGAATGTCTTTCAGGCGATCATAAAAATCCGCTTTTCGATCAGTTGTGATACATGTTGAGTATCGGATTACTTCTTTCCCAGAATCTGGTTTTTGAAGGATTGCGACCCCGACACGGTCATATCCTGGATCGATGGCAATAATGTTCATATCCGTATCATAACATAATCCAAAAAGATTCAAGAGGTGTGCTGTGCTATAATGGTTCCATGGCAAAATCTCCTAAACAATTGGACGCTAAAACACTGGTATTACTTGATACACATGCAATTTTACACCGTGCCTACCACGCGGTGCCGGATTTTTCATCGTCACTCGGCATGCCAACAGGTGCACTGTATGGCCTTTTGAATATGTTCTTAAAAATGCTGACCGACCTAAAGCCAGATTATGTGATTGCGTGTTACGATTTACCACAACCGACATTCCGTCACGAAAGTTATGATGGCTATAAGAAAGGGCGAAAAGCAACAGAGGATTCACTAAAAATCCAAATCGACGAATCTCGAAATGTATTTCATGCATTACATGTTCCTATTTATGAAGCTCCGGGGTTCGAAGCCGACGACATGTTGGGAACTATCGTAGAACAAGTAACTGAATCTCATCCAGACATGCACATTGTGATTGTGTCGGGTGATATGGATACATTACAACTTGTTCATAATGATCGAGTCGTTGTGTACACAATGAAAAAGGGAATTCAAGAAACAATGATTTATAAAGAATCGGATGTTGTTGAGCGGTATAAATTTTCCCCAAGTTTTGTTGCGGATTATAAGGGTCTTCGTGGTGATCCATCAGATAATATTATTGGTGTTCCAGGAATTGGTGAAAAAACGGCAACAGATTTAATTACTAAATTTGGTACGATTGAGGAAATTTACGAGAAACTTCACAAAGACCGACAACAATTTTTAGATGGAGGAATTAAATCTCGTATACTTGATTTATTAATTGAACACGAAGAAGGTGCACAATTTTCAAAAATACTTGCCACGATCCGTCGTGACGCACCTATTAATTTTGAACTACCAGAAAAAACATTTAAAGATCAGTATGATGCTGAAAAAATGGTGAGACTGATTCGTGAATATGAATTCAGATCACTAATATCGAAATTTGAGCATTTGTTTTCAGGTGTTTTACCAGTAAAAGCACTAAAGAAAATTTATGCACCAGATGAAAAGATAGATGACGATTTTGATACACCTATTAAAAATGACATTTCATTTGAAGAAATACCTGAAACTTCAGAAAACTGGAATACGGCGTTTGCTGCGTCTGTTGGATTGTGGATATTGAATTCAGATATGGTTCACCCAAGTACAGCAGAAGTGCTACGAGAAACAGAAACCGAAACAGTTGATCAGGCACTGGCTGTTATCTTGAAAAAACTGAAAGAAAAGAAATTGCTTGATATTTTTAACAATATTGAGAAACCTTTGATTCCTGTCGTACATGCAATGACTGAGCATGGAATTATGATCGATAAAAAGTATTTAGAAAATCTTTCAACCGAATATCATAAAAAAATTGATGAATTGGCGACAGAAATATTTGCAGTTGCAAAAGAACCGTTTAATATTAATTCACCAAAACAACTATCAGAATTTCTATTTAATGAACTTGGTTTAAAACCAAAAGGAAAGAAAAATAAAACAGGAAACTTTTCAACGCGTGGCGAAGTACTGGAAGAATTAACAGATGCACACCCATTAGTTCAAAAGATAATAGACTACCGAGAGCTTCAAAAATTAGTTGGAACTTATATTGATACACTTCCAACAATGCTTGATGAGGGAATGCGTTTACATGCTCAATTTTTACAACATGGAACAACAACAGGACGATTTTCATCACAAAATCCAAACTTACAAAATATTCCAATTCGTACAGATTTAGGCCGAGCAATTAGAACAGCATTTATTGCAGCTCCTGGATATACACTTATCTCTGCTGACTACTCGCAAATTGAATTACGCGTCTTGGCTATGCTATCTGGTGATGCAATTTTACGAGATGTGTTCAAGGAAGGTCGAGATATTCATACAGCAGTAGCATCACGAGTGTTAAAAATACCAGAATCAGAAGTTACAAAAGCACATCGTCGTGATGCAAAGATTATTAACTTTGGAATTTTATATGGAATGGGAATTTCATCACTTCAAAAGAATTTAGGCGGAACACGAGGAGAAGCAGAGCAATTCTATGAAGCGTATTTTAGTGAATTTCCAGCGATCCGAGAATATATTGATAATGTAAAGAAAAATGCAAAAGAAACACTAGAAACTAAAACATTGTTTGGTCGTGTCCGAAACTTCCCTATGTTTCGCTCTAAATTGCCATTTATGATCGCTCTTGCCGAACGAACAGCAATCAACGCACCTATTCAAGGAACGAACGCTGATATTGTTAAATTAGCCATGGTTGATATTGATATAACTATCAAAGAACGCGGTTGGCAGGATAAAGTGTTCCCAGTTCTACAAATTCATGATGAAATTGTGTATGAGGTTGCCGACGATCTTGTAAAGGAGTTCGGAGTAATCTTAAAAGAAACCATGGAATCTGTTATTACTCGACATATGGATATTATCGATACGACAGTTGCTAAAACGCTTGATATTCCAATCACAGTATCAGTGGAAGCAGGTCACGATTTGAATCATTTAGAATCCGTTATCCAATAAAAAGCACGCGTTGCTTTTTTTTGTTTCAAATGCAATACTTTTGATATGGAACAGGAACCCTCAAAATTAAAATACTATAAACTATCGGCATTTTATATACCGTTATTATTTCTCGTAGCTCTTGTTATTTCGTTACTATTATTCCGAGTATTTCCACAACGATTATTTCACTCACCAACTACTGCTATTGTAATGGGAATTATATTTTTTGTGTGGGGAACAGGTATGGTGGTGTGGTGTGAACTTTCTCACCATAAACTTTCACAATTATTTTCAGGAACAATGACATGTAATGATCTTTCCAGAGGGATTTATAAATACAGTCGTCATCCTGGAACAATTGGATTCTTGCTATTATTTTTTGGATTTGGATTTTTTGTAAACTCAATCACTATCATTATTTGTGCATGGGTTATTTCTTCGGTATTATCATGGATCATTATCCCAATTGTTGAGAAACATATGACTGCATTTTGTGGTGAAGAATATATTAAGTACTGCGCACAAGTTCGCATGTGGATATGATCTATTTATATAAAAAATTCCCACGCGAAGATATTTTTTCGATAACACAATCTGAATTTCCAAATCACGACATGGTTAGATTTAGTGGATTTGACGGAGATGCAACAGAAATAACCCACGCGTTAACTGCGCAGAACTTATTTGGGAATGACCAATTAATTTTCTTGTCAGATATTGATCGTGATCTATGGAACACAATCATTGATACACTTTCAACTATTTCGGAATCAACAATAGTCATTTGGTCAGAAGATTCGTTCCCAGTCGCATTTCTAAAATCAATGCCGAAGCATCAATTGCAGGAATATACAGAGAAAAAAACATCTGAAAAATCAAACCCGTTTGCGATTGCAAACCAATTGTCATCAGGTAGTTCATCTGGACTATGGACGACCTATCAGGAATTACTTGCCGAAGGTCAGGCACCTGAGGCAATCTTTGGAATCCTGTGGTGGAAATTAAAAGATATTGCAAAGAAAAAACCGACAATTACGCCGGAATTCAAGAAGACACTAAAAACCTTTCTAACTACCTATTCGCAAGCTCGAGAAACGGGTGGAGAACTTGAAACCGGGCTCGAAGAGGTATTGTTAAAACTTTCTCGAAAAGATCTGTAAATTTTTAAAGGCTATGAATCATATAGATTCATAGCCTTTTACTTTTTTTGAAGCCTATTGTCACTCCATACAGTATTATAATTGACATTGCTGTATTTTTTGGAATTTTCCAATCATTTCTTATATAGCCCGTAATAAGGCTTATTATAAAAAGAAGTGCAATACCTAGATGAAAAATTGGTTTTAGCTTTCTCATTTTGTTATATTTCCCACACCTTACTCCTTTTAAATATAAAATCAAGGTAATAAAAAAGTACTTCATCTGGTATATAGAGAGAAGTACTTATATGGTGAGAATTCATTAAGAAATGAATTCTGATATTTATTTGTGAGGAGTTAGTGTAAAACTAAAAATAAGTTGTATTGATAATGAACAAAAAGAAAGAATGCTTAAGGAAAAGAGTCTAGAATTTTGTTGTTATCTACAACATAGTTACTCTTTAGTTCTCACGCCTCTGAATACAGTATACATAAACAAAAAACACCTCGCAAGTGTTTGTGATGTAAAATGAAATAAAACTGTGGATAACCTAATTATCTAACAAGTGATATAGAATAATTCCAGTCGCAACAGATACATTTAATGATTCTTTCATTCCACGCATAGGTAATTCTAAAATAACATCAGCAAGTTTCAAAATCGCTTTTGGAACACCATCAACCTCGTTTCCGGGAATAATAACTACTTTCTGTCCTTTTTTCAGATTGTATTTCTTGAAATGGATAGAGGTTTTAGTTTGCTCAATGGCAATTATTGTATAACCTTGTTTTTTAAAGTCTTTTATCGCTTTTGCAATACTTTCAACCTGTTTCCAGGCGACGGAATATTCTGATCCCAGGGACGCTTTTGCAAAATCTCCACGAACGCGCCCAAAACGATCGATCGGTGCCGGGCTTACACCCGAAAGAATAATCTGGTCGACACCAATAGCATCGGCTGTACGGAAGATAGCACCAACATTGATAATACTTCGGATATCGTTTAGAATTAGGATTGTCTGTGGCAATTTTATAGAATCAATAAGTTTAACAGCTTTCATATCTTGTCATTATACAGAAATTGTGTATATTTAACTACATTGCGCCTGTAGCTCAGCTGGTAGAGCACCTGCCTTTTAAGCAGAGGGTCGTAGGTTCGATTCCTACCGGGCGCACATAAAACACAAAGTCTGGACGCGAAAGCGTTCGGGCTTTTGTGTTTTACTGCGAATGAGGAATCGAAAGACGGAGCCGGTCTACGAAATTCGAGGAACGAGAATTTTGTCGGCGAGTCCGGGTCGGGACGCAAGGAGCGATAGCGACTATGCGATCGTGACCGATTCCTACCGGGCGCACACATAATCAAAAACTCCCGAAAGGGAGTTTTTGATTATAACCACTAAATAGTTATAATAGGTTTATGAAAGCTATTCAAAGAATCTTTGAAACTCCAAAATTATTTTTTTGGTCTATAAAACACTATTATAAATCTTCCCCAGCAATGTTTGTGGTTAGTTATATATTGACGATTGCCACTTCATTATTTTATTTGGGTTATGTAAAGCTTCAAGCAAACCTTATCGACTCTTTCACACATATTGAACTTGGTATAGGAGTAATTATTGTTCCACTTGTTATATTTTTAGGCTACACATTTCTTACCGATACTATATCGTATATTCAAAACTCCTTTGTGGATCGTATTGGTAGTTCTAAAACTGAAAAATATTTTACAGAACTTTTTTTACATCATTATTCCGGATTAGATATTGGTCGTATTGAGCAGTCAGATTTTCAAGATTTGAAAACAAAAGTAAGTGATAGGGGGTTATGGCAAATGCGAAGAGTTCCTGCAAAAATTGCCTTAATTATTGCTCAGATTATTACATTAATAGTTGGTATTGGTATCATTTCCACAATTAACCCATTAGCTGCGTTGTGTGTTGTACTAGGAACAATTCCTATGTTTATGGTTGATATTAATTATACATCAGCTAACACAAAGTTGTGGGATGAATATACAACACAAAGAAGAATTTTTTGGTCAGAAAGAAATACAGTAGAATCCAAACGATCTATACAGGAATTGATAGTATCGAATCGCGTTTCTAAAATACTCATAAAGGTGTTTCGTTTTATTAGCGATAATTATCGCCGAGAAATTTCACTCGAGAAAAAATATTTTTTACCAAACATTATTGCTATTGTGATAAGTACGGCAAGTATAGGAATTGCACTATTATTCATAGTTTATCAAGCATTGCACGGGAATTTAACGGCCGGACAAATAGTTTTTTCGATGGGTGTGTTGTATCAGATCAAAACATCTGTTTCAACAGCTATGAGCAATCTTGCTTCATTAAAAGAAGTATTACCATATATACAGTACACAAAAGAATTTTTTGAGGTTAAACCATTTATTACTAACATACCGAAACCACTTCAGATAGATGAATACCAAACTGTAGAGGTAGTTTTTGAAGCGGTATCGTTTACTTATCCCGGGCAAGAAAAGACCGTAGTACATAATATTTCATTCACTATTCACCCTGGTGAAAAACTAGCATTAGTTGGTTTAAATGGTGCTGGCAAATCTACATTGATCAAATTACTACTTCGAATGTACGACCCAACCGCAGGTAGGATTTTAATTAACGGAGTCGACCTAAGACATATTAATTTAATTTCTTGGTATGAATATTTGGGTGTGCTTTTACAAGATTCATCAAGATATGAATTCCTTTCAATAAAAGAAACAGTACAGCTATTCGCAAGAGAAAAAATATCGGATCAAGAAATTCATTTACTACTGAAATCAATCCGAGCAGAATCTATCGTAGAAGAGTCTGAAAAAGGTTTGGATATGTTGCAAAGCACGGAATACGGAGGACAAGAGTTATCGGGTGGTCAGTTTCAGAAAATTGCATTGGCAAGAATTTTGGCACGGAATGCAAAATTTATTATACTTGATGAACCTACCAGTTCGATTGACGCACTTTCAGAAGAAAAAATATTCGAAACACTCCATAAATTACCAAAACATATAACCATGCTGTTTATCTCACACAGATTTACTACAATTAGAAACGCAGAACGAATTAT
>DAOLZR010000008.1:11263-14767 GCA_035426405.1 Minisyncoccota bacterium
CTGCTCCAAAAAATAAAAATGAATTCATGTCTAATCTTATGAAAGAAAAAATAGCATCTATAGAGGTTATGGATCAAAAACATAAAGAATTCATAGATAATAAAACAAACACCATTCTCTCGCAAGAAGAAAAAACTGCAAATTTGGGTTCCGGAGTTAGAAATTTTATCGTAGCATCATTACTTCCGGGAATGGCGGCTGGTGGCTTTGCATTGAGCGCAGGAGGTATTGATTATCCGGGCTATGAATTAGCAGCAATCGGATCGCTTGCTTCACTTATGTTTATTGGACCTATTTCCGAAGGTTATAAAAAATCAATAGAAAAGATTAAAACCTATTTTAATTAATACACTTATGGAACCACTCATCAAAAAATTCACAGATACTGTTGAAGTACTTGAATTACCAGTAGAAAAAATTGAAAAATATAAAAATGATCTAGCAGGTCTTATAATGCTTGCATACTGTACAAAAATTCTTGGCACATATTCAGATGATCAAATCCAGGAAGTGAAAGAAAGTGAAGGTGAAGATATTGAAAAACTGTTACGCTTATTTAAAGAAAAAAATGAAGAATTTTTAGCTATGCACCCAAATACCTCAATCGAATCAGTGGGTATGCCAATTGTGGAAGATTATCTTAAGACAGTATTTAATTTATAAATAATCTTACTTTATATGACTCTAGAACAGCAAGCTCAAATAAGTCAGAATATTACCATTGGATTATTTGGAACATGCGGAAAGAGTAAGTGGCGTGAACCGTTTATAAAAAAATATAATGAATTGGGAATTAATTACTTTAACCCGCAAGTTGATAATTGGGATGGTACATTTGCAAAGCAGGAAGCCGAACATCTTTCAAAAGATCAAATCATTTTACTTCCAGTAACGGATGAAACTTACGGATCTGGTTCTCTAACTGAAATAGGGTTTTCTATTCTTCAAACAATTCAACCAGATGACCTAAGATACTTTATTGTTTTAACAGATGATGATATTTCAGATAGGTTAACTGACAAGGTGGCTCGTGATGAATCACTGCGATCCAGAAAATTAGTAAAAGAACATCTAAGTAAACTACATCTGAATAATATATATATCGTTCAATCGCTCGATGAAATGCTTAAAATTAGCTTAGAAGTATACGACATACTGAAAAGGCAAATTAATTTGAAAGCTAATAAAACCGCTTAATGCGGTTTTATTGTATACAAGGTTATTTAAAAAACGGTAATATATTTGTAACTGACCCAGGTTGCCCAAACGGATCATCACGATAAGTTTCACCATTATGACCATTGATACCAATCGGTTCTATAAATTGATTAGTTCGCGATTCAGGGTTCCGCTCTGGTCCACCGCTAATAACCCATAAAATAAATAGGATTAACATGATTGCTAAAAATGAGCTTAGACCGCTTGATGCACTGCCGCCTGAAGATTTTTTATCACCACCTTTGTCTTTTGGAGCATCTGCCATATGGTCACAGTATAGCAAAAATTTCAAACTTGGTCAGGTGTGATATACTGGCTCATATGATTAGCTATCTATCGGGTACCATTATTGCCGTTACAGAAAAATATATCGTGATTGATACAGGCGGTGTTGGATATAAAGTATTTGTCGCGCCTCCAATTTTACAGCAATCAGCTGTAGGAGCTCAGACATCATTATGGATTTATACATCTGTCCGCGAAGATGCTCTTGATTTGTTTGGGTTTGAATCGTTATCAGCACAGGATGTGTTTGAACTACTATTAAATGTTTCTGGAATTGGTCCAAAATCTGCACTTGGAATACTATCAGTTGCAGACATGGGATCGTTAATTCATGCAATAAAGACTGAAAATGTTGCATATTTGACCCAAGTATCTGGAATTGGAAAGAAAACCGCCGAGAAAATTGTATTAGAATTGAAAGATAAAGTTGAAAAACTATCATTAGAACATGGTCATGTGGAATCTGATCATATTCGTGATGTGGTAGATGCATTGCTTGCAATGGGGTATCACGAACGCGTTATTCGTATTTCCATCCAGTCAATCGACACAGATGACGGCGATACCAGTCGTATTATACGCGAAGCGCTGAAGATTCTTGGGAAATAATCACCGTAATTTGATGGTTGCAGAAATTAAAAACTGTGCTATATTGTGTGGGCAGTTCAATGAATCAAGTTTCTGTTCTCCTGACAGATGTCACCTTGGTTCATCGTCATATATTCTACCGACTATATGACATATTATTTGAAACGCTCTCAAACCTATTTAATTAATTATGCCTAATCTACAAAATGCAAAAAAAGCGTTACGCGTATCTGCTCGAAAACGAGTATTGAATGATCGACGACGACGAGCAATGAAAGTTGCTGTAAAGTCTGTTAAAATTTCAAACGCGAACGAAGACCTTTCAAAAGCATTCCAAGCAATTGATAAAGCGGCAAAACGCGGCGTTATCAAAAAAAATGCAGCAAGTCGAAAGAAATCTCGACTTTCAAAAGCAGTTGCTAAAAAGCAAGCAAAATAATCCTCCTCGAGGATTTTTTGTTATATGTTATAATTTACTCTATGAACCACTTACTCTTCTTTTCTGGCGCGGACTGCGACCATTGTGAAATAATGCGGCGATTAATCTCTCGGATGGAAACAGAATTCGGGATTATTGTCGATGAACGAGAAGTTTGGACTAATGAATCTAATTACCGATTAATGGAAAATTATACACACAACACAGATTGTCCAGGCATTCCTGTGTTTGTTAACACAACAACCAATGTTGCGTTATGCGGCGAGGTTACTTACAAGCAATTGGTATCTTGGGCACAGGGTGCAAATGTGATACAATAATATCATTCTATGGAATTTATTAATCAGTTGGGCGGATTATCATATCTAGGTGTATTTGGAATTTCAATGCTCGCTATGATTGTATTACCATTTCCCGAAGAAATCACATTAGTATCGTTTGGATATTTAGCGGGTGTAGGAGTGTTTCACTGGGCGTTATTAATCCCAGTATGTATGGCTGGATTGTTTGTTGCAGATTTTGCAGTATATCAATTGGCATACCACGGCTCAAAAATTACTACCAAGTTCTATCAAAAAATGTTTGCAGATAAATTCGATTTTCTACAGAACATGACGGATGAAAAACTGGAACGATTAATTATCTTTGCTCGTTTTTTGATTTATTTCCGATTTCTTTCTGGATTTTTGGCGGGGTATTATAAAATACCATTTAAACGATTTGTCGGATATGAGCTCGTTTCGCTTTCGATTTATGTTACATTATTTGTTGGTATCGGATTTTTCTTACGGAATCAATTAGAACGAGTTATAGAAGGTGTTGGTGTAGTTCAAAATATTATCCTTGTATTAATTCTTCTTACAGTTGGAACAATGTTATTTAAATCCCTTAAAAAATATCTGATCCAGAATGGTAAACAAATTGCAAAGATAATTGAGAAATAAGAAAAACGCCCTTGGGCGTTTTTCTTATTT